>CAXTTX010000035.1:8068-20439 GCA_964247045.1 uncultured Verrucomicrobiales bacterium
CGAGACCGGGATCGGGATCGTGCGCGGCACGACCCTGCTCGCCAATGTCATCGCCGCGCTCGCGATGGCGGGTCTGCTGGCGTGGCTCTGCACCTCGGTTTTCGCGATGCTGGACCGGCAGACGGATTGGGGGAAGGCTTGGGAATACAGGGAGAACCTTTGGCGGGGCTGGCTGGTGACCCTGAAGATCTCGTTCGCGGCGCTGGGGGGGAGCATTTTTTTCGGGCTGTTGTTCATGTTGGGGCAGCGGTCGCACCTGGTGGTGATCCGGTGGTCGTGCCGGGGATTTCTGGAGTTCGTGCGGGACACGCCATTGCTGGTGCATTTGTTGTTCGGCTACTTCGTGATTTTCGCTCCGCTGATCTCGCGGCCTCTCGGGGCGAGCGGATTTGATGACAAAATGATCATCGGCGTGCTGCTGCTATCGTTGTTCGAAGGGGCGTATCTCGGGGAGATTCTGCGTGGCGGGGTGGAGAGCATTCCGCGGACGCAGTGGGAATCGGCGCGGGCGGTGGGGTTCAGTCCGGTGCAGGTGTACCGGTATGTGATTTTTCCGCAGGCCTTGCGGCGGGTGCTGCCGGCGATGGCGGGGTTGTTCGTGTCGCTGATCAAGGATTCCTCGCTGCTGAGCGTGATTGGTGTGGCGGAGTATTTCTACAACACGAAGAATTTCATCTCGCGGACTTACGCGGGGCTGGAGGGCTATGTGCCGCTGGCGATCGGCTATCTCGTTCTAACAATCCCGGTGGCATGGCTGTCGCACTGGCTGGAGAAACGCTTCCGCGATGAAACTTGAGGTAAAGGGACTGAGGAAGTGCTATGGCACGACACACGCGTTGGATGGCTTGTCGCTGCCGGTGGAGTCGTCGCGCGTGCTGGTGTTGATCGGGCCATCCGGAGGCGGGAAGAGCACGTTGCTGCGGGTGCTGGGAGGGCTGGAGATTCCGGACGAAGGACTGGTGGCGATCAATGACAAGCCGCTGCCGAAGGACGCGGCGGGGTTGCAGTCCTTCCGGCGGAAAAACGGGTTCCTGTTCCAACAGTTCAACTTGTTCCCGCACCTGACGGCGCGGCGGAACATTTCGCTGCCCTTGGAGAAGGTGCACGGGCATGCTCCGGACAAGGCGCGGGAGATCGCGGAGCGGGCGCTGGACCGCTTTTGCCTGCTGGCGCATGCTGACAAGCTGCCCGCTCAGATGTCGGGGGGGCAACAGCAGCGGGTGGGGATCGCGCGGGCGGTGGCGCACCAGCCGGAGGTTTTGTTTTTGGATGAGCCGACCTCGGCCTTGGATCCGGAGATGACCGCGGAGGTGCTGGAGTTGATCCAGGAGCTGGCGGAGGCGGGGCAGGACATCATCCTGAGCACGCACGAGATGGGCTTCGCGCGGGCGGTGGCGGATCACGTGGCCTTTGTGGCCGCGGGGAAAATCGAGGAACTGGCGCCTCCGGCGGAGTTGTTCGGCGCGGCGAAGTCAGCGGTGTGCCAGAGGTTTTTGTCGCGGGTGATGAGGTATTGAGACGCAAGACGCAAGACTTGAAGACTTAAGAAAGAGAGAGGGAAGATTGCTCCGCTCTTGCCATGGAAGGGAGGGGGGCTATTCCTTGGACAAGCCGGTGGAATGCCGGTCCATGCAACAACCGCCGCCATCATGAACGAGAAAAGAGCGCTTTGTGTCCAGGGATTGATTCCGTTTGTCCTGTTAGTGGCAGCGGCCGGCGGAGCGGTATACTCCGGCAAGGTTACTTGGGTGCTGGAGCAGGCTCCCTACCTGCTGGTGCTGATCGTTCCCTTCGTGCTGCTGTGGCTGAAAGGGCTGTTCATCGTTTCTCCGAACGAGGGGAAGGTGCTGACGTTTTTCGGCAAGTACACGGGGACGGTGAGGCACGCGGGGTTCTGGTTCGCGAACCCTTTCGCGAGCAAGACGAGGATTTCACTGAAGGTGAGCAATTTCCAAAGCCCGCAGTTGAAGGTGAACGACGCGCACGGCAACCCGATCGAGATCGCGGGCGTGATCGTGTGGCGGGTGGTGGACACGGCGAAGGCGATGTTCGACGTGCAGGACTACGGGGTCTTCGTGCACATCCAATGCGAGACCGCGCTGCGGCACCTGGCGAGCCACTACCCGTATGAGCCGCACGAGCCGGGTGAGGTTTCCTTGCGGGGATCTCCGGAGAAGGTGGGAGAGACCTTGCAACGGGAAGTGCAGGGACGAGTGATGCTGGCGGGGATCGAGATCATCGAGGCGCAGCTTTCGCACCTGGCCTATAGTCCGGAGATCGCGCAGGCGATGCTGCGGCGGCAACAGGCGGCGGCGGTGATCGGCGCGCGGCAGATGATCGTGGAAGGCGCGGTGAGCATGGTGGAGATGGCGCTCAAGAAGCTGGAGGCGGACAACGTGGTCCACTTGGATGAGAAGAGCAAATCGGTGATGGTGAACAATCTGATGATCGCGCTGGTTTCGGAGTCGCATATTCAACCGGTGATGGCGACAAGCCAGAATACTTGAGAGGCTTTGGGTTTTCGAAAAGGGGACGTGCCATAGCCCTCGGCGTTTGGGTCGACCGGAGATCGACCCGCCCCAGAGATACTTAAGAAAAGTTTATAATATCCGCTTGCAGGGGCGAGGGATTGGGGTATGAATTTTGGCCATGAAATCTATTCTCCTTATCACGGTGGCGGCCGCGGGAGTGCTGCTGAGTTCTTGCAACACGATGATCGGCCTGGGCCGTGACATGCGGATGGGGGGCGAAGGCCTCGAAAATACCGCGAACAAGGCGAGCGGCGGCGGGTCCTCCGGTGGTGGCGATACTTCCGGCGCGCCGGTTTACTGATCCCTCCGTTTCTTCATTTTCCAAACGAAAGGCGTCCTCCGTGGTTTGCGGATGGATGCCTTTTCGTGTGAAGGGGAGCGAGGGGCGGATCAATAGCCGCGCCAGAAGGCGAAGGCGCAGACGAGCACGGCGATGCCGTAGGCCAAGCCGGCGAGGGAGCAGAGTTTCCAGCGCTTTTGGTCGGCGGTGACCCAGGTGAGGGCATCGCGGAAGAGATAGGGCATGCCGACGAAAAACAGGGAGGCGGTCAGCAAGCCGTAGGCATAGATGGGAATCAGCAGCCGGGATTGTGGGTCTTTCAGGAACGCGGCGCTGAGCAGCGGGGCGGCCACCATGAGACCGAGGACGCCAAGGGCGCGGACGGCCAGGAAATCCCGCACGCTGTAGCAGACGAGGATGAGCGAGACCGGCGTGGCCATCTGGAGGAAGCGCTTCGCGCCGTTGAATTCCCCGAGGTCCATGGACAGGGCGCTGAGTTTCCCCATGCCGGAGGGGGCGATGAGGAGCCAGAACCACGCGAGGCCGATTCCCAGCAGGATTTGGCCGAGCTGGTCATTGCGGGGGAACTTTTTCAGGAAGCCCTGCACCGGCTCCGGTTTCAGCAGCATCACGGCGTGAAGGCCGATGAGAAAGATGGCCAGAACCAGGCCGGTGGCAAAAAGCGGCAGGTGCTGGTAGGGGTGCATTGGATCCATGCGGCCCCCGAACTAGGTGGCGGCAGGCCGGGATTCAAGCCCCATCTCGCATGGGCAAGGCCGGACGCGGATTCACGCAAATCTCACCGGAGGCGCAAAATGCCTTCACAGGGCCCCGTTTCCATCCGTGGCATGCACCTGCGCCGACTGCTCCAGCCCACGACGGGCTGGCTGGATTCCCCCTCTCCCCGGCGCGTCGCTTGGGTGGCTGCGGTGACGGCGGTAGGGCTGGCCTTCTACGGGTTCACCGTCGGTTACTGGCGGAGTCCCGTGATGGGATGCTACGTGGCGTTGAAATTGCCGCTGCTGGTGGCGCTGACGCTGGGGTGCAACGGGCTGCTCAATGGCCTCCTTGGCCTGCTGCTGGGCACAGGGCTGGGTTTCCGGCAGTCGCTGCTGGCGCTGCTGAGTGCCTTCGCGATCGCGGCGCTGATCCTGGGTTCGCTCGCGCCGGTGACTTTCTTCCTGGCTTGGAATGCCCCGCCGCCCGATGCACCGGGGGCAAAAAGCGCCCATGCGGCCTATCTGGTGACGCACACGGTGCTGGTCGGGCTGGCGGGGATCATCGCGAACATCCATCTGCACCGCCTGCTTTCCGCGAAGGCACCCAGCCGGACGGCGGCGACGGTGACGCTGCTCGCCTGGCTGGGGGGCAACGGTTTCCTCGGCGCGCAGTTTTCCTGGATCCTGCGGCCCTTCTTCGGGACGCCGGGCCTGGCCGTGCAGTTCCTGCGGCCCTCACCCTTTGATCCGTCTAACGGCAATTTCTATCAGGCCGTGTGGAAGAGCCTGAACCAGATCACCGGCGGTCTGGCGGCTCCCGCCCTCGTTTTCATCCTCCTGGTGCTCGCCGCGCCAATCGTCCACGCCATCAAAACCAACCGCAAGAAACCATGAATACACCCCTATACCCCAACGCCCCGGCACCCCAGCCACCACCGCTTGAGCCTCCGCTGCCCCAGAAGATGGATTTGAAAACCCTGTTCGAGGCGCTGCTGCGCCGTCCCCATGCCTTGGTCGAGCGTCTCGGGGAACCGGACCACGGTGCGACCGCGAAGTTCGCGATGATTGGTCTCGTCTCGTTCCTGCTGTTCGGCTTCGTGTTGGGCTGCTTCGCGAAGAACGAGCAGCTATGGGCCGCGCCGGTGAAAGTGGGGGCGGGTCTCATGTTTGCCGGGATCATTTGTTTCCCGAGCCTGTATATCTTCGCCACGCTGGCGGGCGCGCGGGTGAGCCCGTCGCAGATGGCCGCGAGCCTGGCTGGAGCGTTGGCGCTCGCGGGGCTGCTGCTTTTGGGATTCGCGCCGGCGGTGTGGATTTTCGCGGAGTCCACCGATTCACTGGGCTTCATGGGCTGGCTGTCGGTCGGCGCGTGGATCGTGGCGCTGGTGTTCTGCCTGCGCTTTCTGAAGGTGGCGGTGTTCGCGACCGGCGGGACGCAGAAGGGGCCGCTGGCGGTGTGGAGCATCGTCTTCCTGCTGGTGACCTTGCAGATGACCACCTCGCTGCGGCCGATTCTCGGGCGTTCGGAGTTTTTCCTGACGCAGGATAAGAAGTTCTTCCTCGAGCATTGGGCGGAGACGATGGGCAAATCGCTTTCGCCCGCGCGGACGGCCGCGGCCACGCCGCAAAGGCCTTCGGAAGTTGCACCCGCGCGCGGGGCTGAGAATCCATTTCTCGACAAGAACTGAACCGGGATGAAAACGAATCCGCCGGAGGAGGCCGTACGACCGCCGGAAGTCGCGGGGCCGATGGAGGGAAGTCCTCCATCCTCCCTCAAACCGGAAAAGGCAGGGGAAAAGGCGCGGAAGCCACGAAGCTTCGGAGGGCTCCTTTCCGCGGAACAAAAGGAGCTCCTGGAATGGCGGGAGGAGCTGCTGTGAAACCAACCTGGTGCCGCCCTCACTGCCACGCCTCAAAGGCACCGAAAAAGAAACCACCCTTCCCCCGTAGCCATGGCTCCTCCCGGGACACTCCCGCGCCCCTGCCATGAGATTCCCCCTCCGCCCCTTCCTCTTCGCCGCGGCCACCTTCACCCTCCCTTGCCACGCCCGGGACCCCGAACCCGCCACACCCCTCCGCGACAAAACCCTCGTCCTCTGGGCTGCCCCCGCGAACCTCACCCAGCGCGGCGGCAGCGCCCTCACCCTCGACGACGGCACCGACCACTTCGACGGCATCATCTTCGGCGAAATCTCCCCCGCCAAATGGATGGCCGGCAGCGATTTCTTCCGCCGCACCCTCAGAGACCAGTCCGCCGTCCTTGCCGAAACAGCCGATCTAAAAACCTTCGTCCAGATCGCCATCACCTACGCCGGGAAAGACATCACCCTCTATCGGAACGGCCTGCCCTATTCCCGCTACACGGCCGCGGGACCACTGCAGGACTTCGGCCCCCTGCGTGGCACGGTCATCTTCGGCCGGCGTCACTACGTGCAAACCGACAACGCCCGCTTCGCCGGTGCCATCGACGACGCCCGCATCTACGACCGCGCCCTCACCCCCGCCGAGATCGCCGCCCTCCGTCCTAACACCCCTTCCGCGGAAAAACCCTGGGCCTGGTGGACCTTCGAAAACGGCGACGCCCGGGAACTCACCGGCCGCTTCCCCATCAGCGAGCTCACCGGCGGCGCGAAAATCAAAGACGGCTCCCTCCTGCTAGATGGCACCGACGGCGAACTCATCTCCCGCATGCCATTCCTTCCCGAAACACCCGCCCGTCCTTCGCCCGCTCCGGAAAACTGGCTCACCTTCCACCTCGCCCATCCCGGCCCGGGGGAAGCCGAACCCGGCGACCCCAATTGCGCCTTCTTTTGGAAAGGCCGCTACCACCTCCACTACATTTACAAAAACCAGGACGGCCACGCCTTCGCCCACGTTTCCAGCGCCGATCTCGTCCACTGGCAATGGCACCCCACCACCCTCACCCCCGCGAAAACACGCCACGGCATGTACAGCGGCACCGGCTTCCTCACGAAAGAAGGCCAACCCGCCATCATCTATCACGGCGAGGGCTCTGGAAAAAACCAGATCTCCATCGCTGCGGAAAAAGATAACGACGCCCTCGAAAAATGGAGCCCCCCATGGCCCGTCGAGCCGAAAATCTCACCCGGCCAGGACGCCACCAAAATCGCCAACTGGGATCCCGATGCCTGGCTTGACGGCGATCACTACTACGCCCTCTCCGGCGGCTCACCCGGCAGCGGCAAGCCGCCCACCCTCTTCAAATCCACCGACCTCAGGAACTGGGACTACCTCGGCCTCTTCCTCGACCACGACATGCCCGGCGTGCGGCCCGACGAGGACATCTCCTGCCCCAACTTCTTCCAGATCGGCAACAAGCACATGCTCCTCTGCATCAGCCACACCCTCGGCTGCCGCTACTACCTCGGCACTTGGAAAAACACGAAGAACGAAAAATTCACCCCGGATTTCCATGCCCGCATGAACTGGAACAAATGGGACTTCTTCGCCCCCGAAAGCGTCCTCACCCCCGATGGCCGCCGCGTCATGTGGGCCTGGTGCCGGCTCATGTTCCCCCAGACCGGCATCCAGTCCCTCCCTCGCGAACTTTCCCTGCCGGAGGACGGCATCCTCCGCATCAAACCCCTCCGCGAACTCGAAACCCTCCGCCACGACGAACACCACATCACCGATCTAACAGCAATCCCGGATCAGCCCGTCATCCTCCCCGGCATCCAAGGCGACGCCCTCGAATTGAACCTCCTCCTCCATCCCGGCACCGCCCGCCAGTTCGGCCTCGAGCTCTACGCCGATGAAAAGGGCAGGGGAGGGCTCCCCATCCTCATCGACCGCGACAAGGGCACCCTCGCCATCGGCACCACCACCATCGCGCCTTTCCAACTTGGCGACCGCGAGCCCCTCCAGCTCCGCGTCTTCATCGACAAGAACATGATCGAGGTCTTCGCCAACGACCGCCAATCCCTCGTCGCCTCCCACCGCCCCGCCCCCGGCCAAACCACCACCAGCCTCTTCACCAGATCCGGCGACCTCCTCCTCAAGCAAGCCACCTCCTGGCGCATGCATTCCATCTACCCCGAAAAGTAAGGAGGGAATGGGAGCGCAGCTCACATGGAGCGCGGAATTCATTCCGCCCCATCGTCCCTAGTTTTTAAAACGGTAGGGAACGGCGTCCCGCCGTTCCGAAACTCCCGCTCCAGCGGTGAGGAGGGAATGGCTGCGAAGCGCACATGGAGCGCAATCGGAGCGCCAGCGGACATGGAGGGCGAGGTTAAAAAACCTGAGCAGCCCTCAATCGTCCCGCCCCGAGCCTCCAAATGGTAGGGAAAGGCGTCCCGCCGTTCCGAAGCTCCCCCGCGTCAGCGGTAAGGAGGATGGACACTCCTGTCCATCACCAGAGCACCCGTCTTCATTTCCCCCTTGCCCAGCGTTCCGTCCTCCATCCCCACCCGCGCCTGCCAAGGGTTCGTAGATCCGCCTTCAGGCGGTTTCTTCCCCACGCCAGCCGCGGCACCGAGCAACGCTCCGCCACCGGAGCCAGTGACCGGATCTTGAAGGCCATCGAAAAATTCGCGGCAGCCTTGGAGGCCGGAGAAATGCCCACCCGCCAGCAATACGCCGACTGGGTGAAAGCGGCGGAGTGAAGAAGGGGAGGGAACCGCCCCTAAATTCCCCAAAGGAGCGGCGATAGTGGGTGGCGGGCCTGTAGGGCCACTCACGAACTGTACGAAGAGACGCTATCTACTCTCCTGAAAGCGGGTATGACAGAAGTCACCAGAAAGACTCAGGGAATTCGAAATGGGGCGAAAACTAAAGGATGTCGGGCAAACCGGTGATGACAATGCGGGGAAACGTGGTTGAATGCCTCGCGTGATCACTCAGTGGAAATGAAGGCGCCGGCGATATTTGCTGACCGCGGGTTCAGAATCGAATGCAGCAGCATTACGTTGATTCGGAAAGAGGGGGACGGTCCGCAGAAAGGAGACGGTCCGCTGGAGGGAGACGGTCCGCTGGAGGGAGACGGCTTGCTTGTCCTGCAGGGACCCGGCGAAATATGGCAAGATGAAAATGGTCAGATTCAGTTTAAGGTGTTTCTCGGGGAGACGGATTTTAAGGCGTTGGACATCCATATGGGGCGTGAAAGGATTCCCGGTAAAATAATTGAAAGTAATGACTATTTCAGGTTGGAAGCTGAAGATATCGACGGACCATGTTGGTATTCTAATTTCGTATTTCCGTCTATGCGGAGAGGGTCGTTAAGTGGACTGGCAAGAGGAACTTTGCGAGAGTTGGTGAGGCAGGTCGAAGTTCCTCGAACTGGAGGGAATGGAGGAATTCTGATTAGATTCGATGGGAAACTGAAGCTTCCGCCCAATCAGGGATCAAGCGAGGTTAAGACAGTCGGAAAGCGGCAGATCAGTAGAAAAACATCGATGGATTCCGTGCGCGTGGAGTCAGGAGAGTTTTCCTTCGAGGTTCGGATAGAAGGGCGGCATACGGTTGTTTCGCTATCACTACCTTTATCGATTGACCGGAATCAGGCCGAATCCCGGATTCAAGAATCGCTTCAATTTGTTCTGGGAATGGAAATCGATCCTTTGGTCGTGGAAACTTATTTTGGTGATCTTGAAACAACCAAGCTTCTGTCGGCCAACTGTTCTAAAAGGAAAGGGAAGATTCCACCACCTGTTAAAATCCAATCTTTTGACTGGGATGGTCATTTTTGGAGGCTCTTCTCGGATTACTTCAAGTATGTCATGACAGATGTGGGAATCGGATGGCATCCCGTTTCCGAGCACATTGGGAGCGCGATAGAGTCTTCTGCCGCATCACTAGGGTCGGAGTTATTGGCGCTATCGGTGGCAGTCGAGGGTATTTCAGGAATCGTCTGCAAGTCCGCCCGGCTCACGGAGGGCTTGCTTCGGGACTTGGAGAAAGTCACGGAAGCTTTGCGACGCTTGGAAATCGCGGATGTTACCCGCAACCGGATTGAGGGGGCGATGGGCGGCATGAAGAAGCCTAGGAATTCGGACTTGCTTCGGGATTTTGTGGCTGCAACCGGCCTTCCATTTAGTTTGTTTGAATCCTGGACCCGGCTGCGGCATGCGGCTGCGCATGGAGTCGGTTTGCATGAACGGAAAATTGAAGATCTCCTTCTTCTTCGGGATCAGGTGAGGATGCTTTTCTATTCATTGATATTCCATGCTGTCGGCTACTCCGGGCCGAGGGTCGACTATGCGCAAGAAGGTTGGCCTGAGACATCATGGCCCGTTCTGACTTAAAGCACCTGATGCTCATTTCCGCAGGGATTCCTGCATCAACGAAAACCCTGGTCTGCGTATGAAACTAAAGGGCGATCAGCCTCCAATTGGGGTGCCTTGGCGCAAGCTGGTCTCTATTCTTGCCGTCATCCTCTCATACTCGTCTTCTAAAAATTTGGGGAATGAACGCGATCTGGCGGAATCCAAATGCATGCTGAAGTTGAATTTATTTTTCTTCGGATTGTGTCGACGATCATCCTGCCGGACCGTCTTGAGAAACTCCCCGATTCGGCGACGACGCTTCACCTGGCTGCAAATCAGTCTTTCGAAATCTGAGATACTAAGGAAGAATATATTCTCTGGCGATATAGTGCTTTCACCAAACTCAATTTGAAGATTGCGATACTCTTCTTCGCCCGTCATCTCAAAAAATCTTTCGCCACTCCCAAGATACATTTCCTTGTAAGTAACTACGATTGCAAAAGTATTTGGGCGGGCGCTGCTAGAAACTTCTCTGGCTATAATTCTAGCGGCGCTATTGCATTGATAGATTGCTTTGCGAACATGAGATTTGGTAACTTTTCGAATGTCTCCAGACCTGTATGCGACTTTCCCGCTTTTTGTCATTTCGACCCCCTTGACGTCTATGAAGATGTTGCAGTCAAATTCTTGAAGCCAAAAATCGGCGATGTTTTTATCGGATCGCGCTAAATTTTTGATGTGTTCCTCGTCTTTGAATTTCACGGAGTGATATTCCAGTATTTTTCGAACATACCTTTCGAATGCTTTGCCAAATTTTTCGGGAAACTTCGGAATGTCCGCCCGTTTTAATAAAAATCGAAGGCGAAATGCTCCAGGCCGCGAAAAAGTATGTTCTGATTTAGGTAAACATAATAGCCGTCTCCCTCGTCGGGTATTCTAATCAATGGAAAATGAATGAAAGGTGTTTGTTCGAAATACTCGGAAGAATGACCCATATTTGCAGCATGAGGAGTAAGTCGTCTGGTTATCTCGTCCAATGGTACGGAAATAGTATCGAGGAATTTTCTGGCGTCCTCCGCGGGGTAATGCTGGTTCAAAGTGCTAAACCAAATAACATTTAGCGGTTCCATTTCTTCTATTACAGCATGCCCGGCGACCATAAATGCAAAATCAAAAAAGGTTGCTGTAGCAATGCCGGTAAGCTCCAAAAATGATCTTCTGATAATACTATTGGATTCGATTTCGTTGAAGAGTAACAGCTGCCTGGCGATGTCGTTGGTTGAAAAATTCTTCTGGAAAATATCTTGCTGGAAAAGGTGAGCCCTAAAGAAAAAGAAGATATTTTCGTGCTGATTCGGAGAACGAGTGAGATTGACCAGATCGTGGAGCCGAAGGAGAAGCTTCTCCAGACGCGGGGCGTCGAGTTTTTCGTTCTGCCAAGGCCCCTCCTGTAAGAAGGTCCACTTAATGAGTAAGAATACCAACCATGATTTTCTCCGGAGGTCAGGCAAATTTCCTAGAACCGGATTTCTTAAATAGAGGTAGCATTGATCGAGGATCTGGTGCTGGGTAAAATGCCGGATAGCTTCTTGAATTCCTAGATATTCAAGGTGATATCGCTCTTCGGAGAACCGTTCTGGCGCCGTCATGAATGGTAAAAAATTAGGCTAAGTCGGGGGCACTCTACGAGAAAATTGAAGTATTTAGGCGATTGATGAACGTTGATTCACGTCGCGGCTTACTGCCGGACAGCTGTCTAGAATGTCTTGGTGACCCTTTGTGCTTTTCGTGGTTTTGAAAAGAATTCACCGTTGCGGAGTTTGTGTCTAACGGATTGGTGCCGACAGCTATGCTGCCACCCACTCCCCCCTCAGCATCCCATACACACACTCATCCCGCCATTCTCCGCCCATCCGCTTCCTCTGCAAAAACACCCCTCCAATCGCATCCCCAGCCGCTCCATCAAGCGCCGCGATGCCACATTCCGCGCATGACAAGCCGCCGTCACTCGATGCAGCCCGCGCTCCTTGAACACATACTCCAGCAGCAACCTTCCCGCCTCTTTGCCAAACCCCTTCCCCCAATGCTCCGGATGGATTGCCCATCCCGCATCCCCCTGCAGCTCGTCCCGCTTCGCTGGCAATTCCGGCGATCAATAGCCGGAATGGAATCGGAGGCAATACTTCAGGATGCTCTCAATGGGCCGGGAGAGGCACGTTGTTTTCCCGGATGACTCCGATGCCTTCCATCATGGTTTTGAAGCCGCCGGCCATCTTCCGGGAGGACTCCACGGAGTGGTCGAGTTGCTGGAGATTCATGGCCATCATTTTGGTGATTTCGGTTCCTTTGGCTTGGGCGGCGAGGGTCTTGGCGTCGGTTTCCTCCATGGCTGCCTGGAAGATTCCGGCTTGGGAGGGATCGAGGATGGCGCGGAATTGTTCGCGGTATTCGTCATCGAGCACGGGCGTCCCGCCGAGATTCAGTTTTGCGAGCGAGTCGAGAAGCCCCTGCTTTTCCTCCATGGAGGTGCCCTGAAGCGCCGAGTATTCGGCCCCGGTGATGTCACCGCGTGACAGGGCATCATTGGCCAGGAGCAGACGCATGACCTTTTCCGGTTCCT
>CAXTTX010000036.1:0-2333 GCA_964247045.1 uncultured Verrucomicrobiales bacterium
GCTGCTGGGATTGCGCGGGCCGCAACTTTTTCTTCTGCGCCTTTTTCTTGGATTTGTTGGCCATGGGTTTCCGGGGGAAATGATGCGGCGCATCCGCACCGGTTCAGTCCCGCAGCAGCCGCCGGTAGATGTCCTGATACTGGTCCACCATGGCCGCGGGAGAAAAGGATATGGCGGCCTCGGTCATGATGCGGCGTACATTGGCCTCCCTTTCGGCCGGGGGACGGATGTGAAAGCGGATCGCCTCATCAATGGCCCAGCGCAGACCCTGCGGGTCATGGTACTCGAACGCGAAGCCATTGCCCGTCTGGCGGGTCGCATCCAAGGGGGTAACCGTGTCACGGAGGCCACCGGTCGCATGGACGATCGGGAGACTTCCGTAACGCATGCCGATCATCTGGGCGAGGCCGCAGGGTTCATAGCCGGAAGGCATCAGTGAGAAGTCTGACGCAGCATAACCGAGGCGGGAAAGGCTTTCGTCGAACGAACGGACGGCGATCCGTTGCCCGAGTCCGTGGAAACGGGAAATCCCCTCGAAGACCTCGCGGTAGGGGCCATCTCCCACGAATACCACCTGCAGGCCCAGTGCCCAGTAGTCGCTGACCAGGCGGTAAAGGATGTCGGCCAGCAATTGGCAGCCCTTCTGCACGGGGTCCAGACGGGAGGGCCAGAACAAGATGGGTGCTTCCTCGTCTTCTTCCAAGCCGACGGTTTTCTGAAGGAGGCGCTTGTTGGCGCGCTTGCCCTCGACGTGGTTGTCCGCGCCATAGGCCTCGGACAGGAAAGGATCACGCTCCGGGGAATGTTCGTCCCGCAATGAATTTACGATGCCTCGGGCGCGGCCCGCTCCCAGCTTGCCCCTCACGGCATCCATGACCGGCCATGACACGCCGTGTCCGCCACCGGCAAGCTCGCCGAGGAAACTGTTGCTCACCGTATTCATCTCGTCGGCAGCCAGGATTCCGGAGGCGAGCATGCTCACCGCATCCCTCTCGCGGACGGACTCGTAGTTCCCAGGGTATTCATGGAAATAGAGGTGCTCCCAGAACGTCGCGGCGTCGATTCCACGGTCCTCGATGTGGCTCAACGAGGTGCGCTCGTCGTGCATGTTGTGCATCGTGAAGAGGCTCGGGATCCCCATGCTCCGGGCCGCGGCGGGAACGAGGCCGGTCATCCAGTCATGGCAATGCACCAGATCCGGCCGCAGTTTCGGCATCACGTAGTGGATCACGTCCCGCTGGAACGCGAGCGATGCCCTGAGATTGGAATGATGGGAACCATCGTAAACCGACCGGCGGTAGGAAAATTCCCGATCCTGGCAAAGGTGGAGTCGGCTGGAATGCCCCGCCGCATCGGGCTGATAGAGTGATCTGAAATGCGGCATTGCCACGTGGACGTCCGCACCCGACTCCGCCAGGGCGTCCACCAGCAGGGAACTCACATCGGCGAGGCCACCTGCTTTCACCACCGGCGCGCTTCTGCCGTCACGGGTGAGGAAATTGCTGCCGCTCAGCTCCGGGGTCACCAGCAGGATGCGCATCCGGCGGCCGCTTTTCTTGCTCCACGGTGAGGTCCTTGTTGTTTCCACGGTCGATGGTGAGGGTGAAACGAAGGAGAGCGTGTCGGGTATCATGACGGGAGCGTGAAGCTGGAGTTGCTTCCTGTTAGCGGGCAACGTGCCAAGGTTCCCTATATGCCGCCTCCTGAAAATACGAGGCTCTCAAAAATTTAGCACGCCACTCACCCATGCAAAATGCAGTTTCAAGTTGCATTTTACCACGCGGTTCCTCCGGTGATCGTTCTGTTTCTGAAAAACGAAATGCCCGCGGAATCTTCTCTCCCGGAGCTCTTTGTCGTTGGCAATGTTAAAGGGAGTTCTGTTTCGGATTCGATGCTTGATCGTCGTCGCACTCGGGAACTGCCGCACGCGGTGTGCCATGTCCATTCCACTTGATGCGACCTGCACGTATCCGCAGGAGGAAAGATGCGTTCCGCTTCGGAACGCCGCTCCTGAAAAGGGCGTGGGTTATTGCAAGGCTTTCTAAATCATAAGCTCATGACAGGGTGCCAGGCTTGGCACACATGTAGCGGAGGTGAATTTGTAGATGCCTGATGGCTTTCCGGGCCACGGCACCCAAAACCAACCCTCAATTTACCATGAAACATTCGCCCACCACGCGCTCCATGTTGACCGCGCTGCTTTCCATGGCGGCTTGCGCCACCGTTCCTGCCCGGGAAGGAACCACGCCCGGGGATGCACCGCGGGATACTACCCGCCCCTCCGAAGCCACCAAGGAAGAACTTGTTCCAGGGGACGTGCCGCGTGACCCTGC
>CAXTTX010000036.1:2343-5649 GCA_964247045.1 uncultured Verrucomicrobiales bacterium
TGCCCCGACTCCTGCGACCGTCGATGTCGAGACAGCGCCCATGGCAAGCCCGGACCCGCAGATGCAGGCGGTCCTCGACAAGCTGGCCTCGCTCGGTGGCAAGCCGATTGAGACCCTTTCCGCTGAAGAGGCTCGCAAGCAACCCGGCCCGGCCGATGCGGTGAAGGCGCTGATGAACGAAAGGGATCTCAAGCCGACCAAGGTCGGCAAGGTGGACGATATCGACATCAAGCTCAGCACCGTAGACCTCAAGGGACGGATTTACCGTCCGGAGGGCAACGGGCCGTTTCCGGTGATTTTCTACATCCACGGCGGCGGCTGGGTGATTGCCGATCTTGACGCCTATGACGCGACACCCCGCGCGCTCTGTGCAGCCACCAACGCGGTGGTGGTCTCAACCGACTACCGGCAGTCACCTGAACACAAGTTCCCGACGGCCCACACTGACGTCTATGGCGCTTACCAGTGGACTTTGCAAAACGCGGGTCGCTGGGGAGGGGACACCAAAAAAGTCGCCGTCGTAGGTGAAAGCGCCGGAGGCAACATGGCGGTTTCGCTCTGCGTGATGGCCCAGGCGGATGGCAAGCAGATGCCGGTGCATCAGGTGCTCATCTATCCCGTGGCGAATACTTCGATGGAAACGCCATCCTACCTGGAGAACAAGAACGCGAAACCTCTGAATGCTCCTATGATGAAGTGGTTCATGGACCATGTCTTCTCCGATCCCGCGAGCGCCACCGATCCGAAGATCGCCTTACTACAGGCAAAGTCGCTTAAGGGACTGCCGCCCGCGACAATCATCACCGCCCAGATCGACCCGCTCCGCTCTGACGGCGAGATGCTCGCCAAGAAGCTGGCGAAGGATGGCGTGGAGGTGGATTATCGGAACTATGACGGGGTCACCCACGAGTTCTTCGGTATGGGAGCTGTCGTCGACAAGGCGCGGGATGCGAATGCCCACGTGACCTCCAGACTGAAGAAAGCATTTGGCACCGAAGCGGGTTCCGGGAACCGGGACAACGCTTCGGGTGACCATCCGAAAAAAGATTTGGCGGTGGAGGCTGTCGAATAGGGTGAAAAACTCCCGTCCAGATCAGTCTCTGGAAGACCTCACGTGGCATTCTTGCCCGCGTGGGGTCTTTTTTCCAACGGAATTCAGCGTGGCCAGTGATCGAAGAGCGGGCCTCCGGTCCCGTAGATGGGGTCTTGTTGGGGACGAATCACACGGAGGATACGCTCCCTGGCTGCTTTGATCTCTCCCTCGCCCGAGCGGATGAGATCCGGCTCCATGCCCCCAGGATAGGCGCCTACCACTTGAAAATCTTTGGTAGAGTCCAATCGTTTGTGCCCGACTCCGGCCGGGATGACAATCACGTCGCCCACGGTCATCAGGAAGATCCGGCCGTGCCTTCCACCGAGCTTCAGGGTGGCCTCTCCACGGGAGACGCCGAGAACCTCATGGTTCGTGGTATGGTAGTGGTGGTAGGAATAGACCGTCCATCGCCAGGTGGCACCCCAGCCGTGTGATTGGAATCGCTCTTCAAACCACGCCGCGGGATCCAGCACTCCGGTTCCTTCTGTTCCGTGCATGACGACAAGCGGGAGCACGGGATGATTCGGTGTCTCTCCGTCATCGGCGAACAGGCAGGTTTCCACGTTCATAGGCGGGTGACTTCTTGCAAGGCGGATGCCAGTCCGTGGCACGGCGACCGTGGAAGGATTGGTTTCCTACGCGGCGGGAAATTACAACATCTGGCGTTGCAATGCGCATCCGAAATGGTGCGGGTTGCATTTGGGCTGAAACGCCAAGACCCTGATTTCAAGCCAATATCCAGCTGGCGCGTTATCTGCAAGAAGAAGGATTGGAACAGCCCCTTCGAACCATGACACCCATTGATTCAGTTACTCCCGCTAGCGCCGATCCCCGCTCTCCCATGGCACCGCCCTACGTGGACGAAGATCCCGGTCTTGCCTTGGTGCAGGACGGCTTGGACGTCGCGGAAGATGAAATCCGCGATGCGGTGGCCGATGACTATGAAGCAAGTGCCCTTGAAAGCGATGACGCTGAAGACGAACTCAATGACATCGAATTCACTTCCGGGGATTCGCTAGACGCTCCGGAACTTGCCGCCATGCATGAGGAAACCATTCCTGAGGAGGAAGGCGAGGACGGGTGAGGTCGCTTCCAGATCCTCAGTGGGTTCCAGCGAGTTGACTCTGGATCCGACTCAAATATCGATCGGACAAGGACTCGAACTCCTGCCTCGCATCGGTACACCAGTAATCCCAGCCGGCGGGGGGCAGCGGTGCCCGGGAACGGTAGGATAGCATCTGTCCACGGTCGGGCATCCTTTCGGAAGTAATATAGCAGGCGATGAAATGCGGATCTGTCGTGTGCATGATGGCCTGTGGCAGATGGCCAGGAGTTCCGAGAAGGATGTATTCCGGAATTTCCGCATCCGCTACGGCGATTTGGGAGATCGTGCAAGGGCACTCGGCCAATTGCCTGAACCGGTGCCGACAATCGACGAGGATCCCGATCGCGGCATCCCCCAGATCATAATTGAGAGGGTGGGAGCAGAGGGCCACGCGTTTACGTTCGGGGCTGACGACGTCCATGAAGAAGCGTGGGCCTTTCTTCACGACACAACGGGCGAGAGTCAGCGTGTCGGAGTTCACGGCCCACCATTCCAGGCAGCCTGCCTCTCCGGAGTGGAGGATCTGTTCGTGGAAAATCATGGCGGTGCGAGCCTGTGTGGAAGGCTCTAACCAACACTTTGCAAATGGCGTGCCAGCCGCGTGTCACCTTGGCAATGGGGGTTTTCCAACAGTTATGGCATTTCCAACGGAGCGTAATCCAACCGTGATATTGCAGATTGCAATCGTGGGTCAGGATCGCCTCAGCTGACTGGCGTATTGGCTGAGGAGGATGCGCAACTCATCCGGCCTTACCGGTTTCACGAGATGGTGGTCGAAACCGGCCTCCAGCGAGCGTCGTCTGTCATCGTCGGTTCCCCAGCCACTGATGGCGACGAGGATCACCTCGCGATTTTGTTTCCGGATCAGCCGGGCGGCCTCCAGGCCATCCAATTTGGGCATGCCGATGTCCATGCAGATCAAGTCCGGGCCGAAAAGCTCGGCAGTCCTCACCGCGCTCGCGCCGTCATAGGCGACTTCGGTTTCCAAGCCTTCCATCTGGAAGAACATGCGGAGGATGTCGGCGGCGTTCTTTCCATCGTCCGCCACCAGGACGCGCCCCTTTCCGGCAGCTCGTTCCGGTCGGCTCACCGGTGGCTCCGGGGTTCC
>CAXTTX010000036.1:5659-8512 GCA_964247045.1 uncultured Verrucomicrobiales bacterium
GGCGTTGTCCGCCAGGATCGGCAGGACGATGGTGAACTTGCTGCCGTGGCTTTCCCCGTCGCTAAATACCCCGATCGTGCCTCCGTGCATTTCCACAAGGGTCTTTGCCAGCGTCAGGCCGATGCCGAGGCCATCCCCCGGTGCCTCGCATCCTTGTTCGAAGAGCCCAAAGATCGTTCCTTGCAGGTTCCGGGGAATCCCTTTGCCGTTGTCGGTGATGGTGATCCGCAGGTTTGAGTCCGGGTCAATGGCCGACTCCATGATGATGACACCTCCGGGTGGCGTATATTTGGCCGCGTTGCCCAACAGATTCGAGATGACCTGGGAGATCCGGTGAGGATCCGCTTCCACCTGCACTTCCGGCCCGAGCGGCCGCACGATGAGATCGTGCTGGAAACGGTTGATGGCTGGCATGATCGTTTCAACGGCCCTCTCCATGATATCAGCAAAGGGCAGGCGTGTTTTTTTCAAGACGATCTTGCCCGTGGTGATTCGGGACATGTCCAGCAGGTCATTGATCAGGTGGGTCATCTGGTCCTCCTGCCGGCGGAGCATGGCACCGACTTCGGTGGTGACCGCCGCGTTGCCGGGCGACGCGAGGAGGATTTCCGTCCCTGCCAGCATCGGTGCCAGCGGGTTGCGCAGCTCATGGGATAAGGTCGCGAGAAAGGTGTTCTTGCGGCGGTCGCTTTCCTGGAGCAGTTCCACTTCGCGCCTGGCGGTGAGGTCACGCGTGATCTTCGTGAAGCCGCGGAGTTCCCCGTCCTCCCCACGCAGGGCGGTGAGCACCACGTTGCCCCAGAAGCGCGTGCCGTCCTTGCGGACCCGCCAGCCTTCCGCTTCCGCACGTCCCTCGGCAAGGGCCTCGCGGATCAACGCGTCCGGCACGTGCAACGCCAGCGCGTCCGGTGGATAGAAAATCGAAAAATGCCGGCCGATGATCTCGCCGGGCGTGTAGCCCTTGAGGCGGCGGGCTCCCGTGTTCCAGCTCATCACGTGCCCTTCGGGATCCAGCATGAAGATGGCGTAGTCCTGAACACTTTCCACCAGCAGGCGGAAGCGTTCCTCGCTCTCGCGGAGGGTTTGCAGCGCCTGCATCCGCTCCGTTAGATCCCGCGTGATCTTGAGGAAGCCCTCGATGCAACCTCCTTCGGAGCGGATTGCCGTGATCGTCACGCTGGCCCAGAAACGGGTGCCATCTTTCCGCTGGCGCCAGCCCTCGTCGGTGAATTTTCCTTCCCGCGTGGCCACTTCCAGCTCCATCCGCGGGACTTCCGCGGCCAGGGCTTCTTCCGGATAAAACCGGGAAAAATGGCTGCCGACGATCTCTGCGGCGGTATATCCCTTGATCCGCTCGGCGCCTTTGTTCCAATCGAGAATGGTTCCGTTGCGATCCATCATGAAGATCGCATAATCCTCTACCCCGGAAACCACCTGGTCAAAGTGCCGCTGCTTGTCCCGGAACCATTCGGAGATGCCGGAATCTTCCCTTGCGGAACCAAGGACGGCGGACGGCGACGACATGCATGAGTGGACACAATTTGAGACACGCGTGTCAATCCGATGGGTTGCGATTGGCACGCCGGAGGATATAAAACCGGCTCGTCGTGCAAGATGCCCGGAGAGTCAGCGCCACACCTCGCAGGCATGCGCCGCGAAACCCGCGCCGAATGCGGTGAGCCAGAGCCTTTGATCTGACTCACGTGCTTGGGCCAGCCTGCGCTCTAACGCAAAAAGCACCGAGGGACTGCTCATGTTCCCATGGTTTCTCAAGACCTCCCGTGTTTCCTCCAGTTTGAACGGCAGGACGCTTTCCAAGGCCTCCACCACATCGCGTCCTCCGGAATGGGCCAGCACTTGGTCGGGATCGCACCGACGGAGCGCATACAAATCCTTCACGGCGCTGGCGGCCAAGGCGGGTACGGAACGATGTAGCTGGTTTTTCAATTTTCCCGCTGAATTGATAAAGCGGATCTTTTCCCGCTCCTCCGGCCGGTGGGTCGTCGTGAAGTGGCCCGCTTGCCAGGTACCCGGCTCGCCCGTGCCTTTCCAGATGGCGGAGGCCGCACCATCGCCGAAAAGACAGAGGCTGATGAGCACCCCCGGATCATCATCGGCGAAGAAGGCGGCAGAGCAAATTTCCACCGCCACGGTGGCGACGATCGCCCGCGGATTGGCAGCAACGAATCCATCGGCGGCGCGGAGCATCGGAATCGCAGCCCCACAGCCGAGCCCGACGAGGTCTGCCAGATAGATATCCGGCCTCAGCCCCGCCTGCTCCGCAAGATAACTCGAAACCCCCGGACACAAGTAGCCGGTGCAGGTGCTGACAAACAAGGCGTCCAGATCCTCCGGGGCGATGCCGGCCCGCTGGAGCGAGGCCGCCAATGCCTTGCCGGCGAGGGGCGGAGCCTCACGCTCGAATCTCTGGTTCAGCTTTTCGGCGCACAGTTCGAAGGGTGAGCGGATGTCATCCAGCGCCAGATTCCGGCTCTCGATTCCGGATGTGCCGCCCGTCAGGATTTTTTCCAGCAGCGCGCTGGAGCGGGGCTTGAGCCTCTCCAGCAGGGGACTTCCCTTCATGGACTCCCAACAGGACGACTGGGTGAATGTCTGCGGCGGGACGGCGGTGGCGAGGGAGGCAAGATACATGGGGCAAGATTGGCCGGATGGCAAAGGGAGGAAACGGGTTCTAACGGACCAGTGCCAGCATCGGTTTGAAGGGCAGCAGGCGGGAGGCGGATAGGTCCCGGAAAAGAGCTCTCCCCGCCGGACTCAACAACACGGAATGGAAAGCCCGGGCAACGGCGAGACGGCGGCGGAATTTCCGGCGGATGGAATTTCGGATGATAT
>CAXTTX010000036.1:8522-14829 GCA_964247045.1 uncultured Verrucomicrobiales bacterium
AGGATAGATCTCCTTCCGACCACGCCGCCAGCGGATCGATCGCCATCTCCGCGGATTCGAAGGCCATGGACATCCCATTGCCGGTGAAGGGAGGGATCATGCTTTCGGCGTCGCCCAGCGTGAGCAGACCGGGAACGGAAGGTTGGCGGCCGAGTTCGAATCCCGCCATCGCGCAAAAAGATCCGTCCCGCCACTCCGCTCCCGCGAGCATGTCCGCAAGCGTGCTATTCCCGCCGGAGCGCAGATAGGTCGTTAGAAGTTCCGGCCCCGTGGCGCGGATCGACCGGTCCAGCCGGAAAAGGCCGCAGGCATTCGTCCAGCCGTCCTCAACCCCCGCGAAGCCCAGATAGCCGTTGGACCCGCCGTGCATTTCCAAATCCGCCGCCATCGCGTGGAGTTTCACATGACCCTTCAGGCCGATCCATGGGCCGTTCCGGACTTTTCTCCCGGCGGTCCAAACCATCGCCTCGCGGGGTGCCGGCAGCGCCCGGCAGCCGGTGAGGATTTCGCCACCCAATTCCTCCACCCGCAGGCGCAGGCGGTCATCGAGCAGGTGGCGCGAGATCCCCAGAGCGGGGGCATCGAGTCGATCGCGATGAAGCAAGCGCCCCTGGTCAAACCACGCGAGTGAACGGTGGTGGCGCGCGTCGCTGAACGCATCTGCAATGCCCAGTCTTTCGAGGGTGGAGTCGCTCACGCCGGAAATGAATTCCCCGCAGACCCGGTGGCGCGGATAGGTGCCCGCCTCCAGCACCGTGACCGGCACATTCCGCAGGCGCAGCGCCGTGGCCAGGGAGAGGCCTGCCAGTCCGCCGCCCGCAATGAGGATTTCCCGCTTCAACCCCGCCAAGCTACCACGCGTCTCGAACCGCGCCATGTGGAACTTTCCCGGATCGTCCAAAGCGCCCGGTCCAGCCCCAACAAGCGCGGCATTTCTCCCGCCGAGAATCCGGCGCGGATGCTCACGTGCATGTCGTGGCGGGTTACACTGTTGATGAAGGGGTGCATCACGCCTCCGAGCAGGTGGGGAATCCGCGCACGGTCAGGCTCGTTGAAGACGAGTGCCTCGAAATTCCCACACCAGCGGCCGAGCTTGGCCAAAAGGTCCGCCTCGAAGTGGTGGAGAAACAAATTGGCGACCAGCAGCCCGCGGGCAACGGATGGCGGAAGCGCGAAGACGTCCCCCTCATACCACTGGATGCGGGGATCAAGTCCCTGCGGAGCTGCCACCAAATCACAGGCACCGGTTTCGGATTCAGGAAAGAGACCGGCCAGCCGGTTTGCCAGCAGGCCTTCGCCAGCGCCGATCTCCAGGATCGATTTGCGTTTTCCGTCCGCCAGCGCGCCGATGGCATCGCAAATCCAGCGCTCGTTCCCCATCAGGGTGTTGATCCGGCGGAGATCGCGGCGGCTACGGACGGCCTCGGGATCGTCGGGTGGCAGGTGATCCAGCAGCTCGGGAATGACAACTCGGCTGCTCATGTTTCAGCTCCATTCAGGGGATCCAACCAAAGAGGCGGAAGAGTTTCACGAGGATGTAGGCAACGCCACCCGCGGCGGGGAGAGTGAGCACCCACGCCCACACAATACGCTCGATGAGGGAAAGTTTCAAGGCGCTGAAGCGTTTCGCGCAGCCGACTCCCATGATGGAGGTGGTGATGCTGTGGGTCGTGGAAACGGTCATGCCGTAGCTGCCGGTGATCGCGAGCAGGGTGGCGGCGGTGGTCTCTGCGGCAAAGCCATGGACGGGCTGCAGCTTCACCATCTTGTGACCCAGCGTCTTGATGATCTTCCAGCCACCGGCCATCGTCCCGGCGGCCATGGTGAGCGAACAGATGACCTTGATCCAGGCGGGAACATCCGGCGAGAGGTCGCCGACCTTCGAGGCGGCGGCGGGGAGGGGGGCTTTCCCTTTTGTTCCGGCGGCGGTCATCTCGGTGGTGAGGGTTTTGTTCCAGTCGGTATATTTCCCAGCCACCATTTTGCCGAGAACCGGAATCTTTGTCAGGATTCGCGCGTCCTCGTGGGCGAGGAGGGTGGCGTGGGTGGCCTTGGCGGCATCACCGGCGCGTTGGGCGGCCTGGGGCTGCTGGAGCCCCGCGTAGGTTTTCGCGGCCATAGTCTGGAAAGCCTCCTTGAACTCGCCGGGATCGAGCTTGGAGCTCTCGCCTTCCAGGGTTGCAGCGGCGGCGGCGAGCTGCTCCGGTGTCGAGGCGGGGTCTTTGATGGTAACCAGGCTCTGCTCCGCGAGAGGGGATTTCCCCATGCGGAGAAAGCCCAGCCAGTTCGGCAGGTCGTGGAAACTGCCCGCGGCAGTCGCCGTCACAAGTGCCAGGGTGATGACGCCCATCGTCTTCTGGGCATCGGCCAGACCGTGCGCGAAGCCCATGTAGCCCGCGCTGAAAATCTGCGCCTTGCCGAAGAATCGGTTCACGAACCGGGGGCGTGCCTTCTGCAAAAGGAAATACAGGAAGCCCATGACCAGAAATCCGCCGACGAAGCCGATGACGGGGGAGGTGACCATCGGCAGCACCACCTTGTGGAAGACCCCTTCCATCACTTCCTTGCCATCCTTCACCTTTTTCACCGACCAGATGATGGCGTGCCAGTTGTCATGGGCGCTGGCGACGGCCGCACCGCAAATGCCACCCACCAGCGCGTGGGTGGAACTGGAAGGCAGCCCGAACCACCAGGTGACGAGATTCCAGACGATGCCACCCAGAAGCGCGCAGACGATCACCAGCGGCGAGATGTATTGGGCCTCGACCAGCCCGGAGGAAACGGTCTTCGCCACCGCGTGGCCGGCGAGAGCGCCCACCAGGTTGGTGACGGCCGCCAGCAGGATCGCCTGCCGGGGGGTGAGCACCTTGGTGCCGACCACCGTGGCGATCGAGTTCGCGGTATCGTGGAAACCGTTGATATACTCGAACGCGAGGGCGATGAAGATCACCAGGAATATGATTCCGAGACTCATGCGGGTGCCGGAGTCAGGAATTTTTCAGGACGATCTGGGAAACCACGTTTCCCGCGTCCCGGCAGCGGTCGATGACTTTTTCCAACAGGTCGTAGAGATCCCGCATGGCCATCGCCTTGATGGGTTCCAAAGAGCCGGAGTAGATTTCCTTCAGGTACCCGAGCACCAGGCGGTCAGCCCGGCCCTCCAGCTCCTGCATTTTGTCATTGGCGGCCTTGATATCCTCCAGCTTCGGGTTGTTCGGCAGCATGTCCACCATCCGGACGACCACGGCCGCGGCCTCTTGCGCGATTGCCATCTGCGGCGCAAAGTCCTCCGCATCAACAAGATGGTGCATGATTTCGTAGCGCTCGCCGAATTTCTCGACCGTTTTCGGGATCCGGTAGAGCGCCTTTGAGAGGGCCTCGATGTCCTCCCGGTCCAGGGCGGTGACGAACACCTTCACCAGTTCCTCGCTGATGATTTCGGCATTCTTTTTCTCGTTTCGGCGGGCGACGGCCAGTTCCGCGAGGGAAATATTGCCATCTGTCTCCTTCAGCAGCCGCGCCAGCGCCTCGATACTCTCGTGGGCGGATTTCGCGCTGCTGGCCAGGAGTTCGAAGAACCGGTCGGATTTTCCAAAAAGCTTTGCGAGTGAGATCACGGCTGGACCGTGACGATTCCCCCACGGGCGGGCAAGCGGAGTTTTCCGGGTGGAAATGACGCACCATTTCGCTTGCCACCCCTTGGGCAAGCCTTCACAAAAGCCGCCCGCTCCATTCCGGGCCGCGCACATTCTGTTGCTCCGCCCGGGATGGGCGGGTCAATCCCAACCGCGCTCCCATGGACAGCATTTCATCCCGTATCGCCAAGGTTTCCCCGTCACTCACGCTCGCCGTCACCGCACAGGCAAAGGCGATGATCGCCAAGGGGGAGGAAGTTTACGCGCTCGCCGGTGGCGAGCCGGAAGTGGACACGCCGCAGTTCATCAAGGACGCCGCCATCGCCGCCCTCCAGGAGGGCAAGACCAAATACACCCCCGCAGGTGGCATCCCGGAACTCCGTACCGCGCTTTCCGAGAAGTTCGCCA
Source organism: uncultured Verrucomicrobiales bacterium (assembly GCA_964247045.1). Lineage (GTDB taxonomy): Bacteria > Verrucomicrobiota > Verrucomicrobiia > Verrucomicrobiales > Akkermansiaceae > Luteolibacter. The sequence continues at coordinate 12,566 of CAXTTX010000036.1, forward strand.
AGGACAACGGCATCACCTACGCCGCCAACCAGATCTGCGTGACCGGTGGTGCCAAGATGGCTTGCTTCAACGCCATCCTCGCCGTCGTCGAGGAAGGTGACGAGGTCATCATTCCCTCGCCATTCTGGGTATCCTACCCGGAGATGGTCCGTCTCGCCGGCGGTGTCCCCGTCATCGTGGAAACCAAGGAGTCCACCGGCTGGAAGATGACCCCGGAGCAATTCGAGGAAGCCATGACCCCGGCCACCAAGATGGTGATCCTCAATACCCCCGGCAACCCGACCGGTGCGGTTTACACGAAGGACGAACTCCTGGAGCTTGGCGAGATCGCCCTCGGCGAGGACATTGTCATTCTTTCTGACGAAATTTACGAAAAGCTCGTCTACGGCGAGTCCAAGCACGTCTCCATCGCCTCGCTCAGCGAGGACCTCTACAATCTGACGATCACGGTCAACGGCTTCTCCAAGGCCTACTCCATGACCGGCTGGCGCCTCGGCTACACCGCCGCGCCGAAGCCGCTCGCGGATGCGATCGACAAGATCCAGAACCACACGATCTCCAACGCGAACACCTTCTCCCAGTATGGCGCGCTCGCCGCCTTGCAAGGGGACCAGTCGTTCATCGAGGATCTCCGCGGCGAATACGACGTGAAGCGCCAGTTCATGCTGGCCCGCCTCAAGGCCATCTCAAACATCCGCGTGGTTGAGCCGCAGGGCGCGTTTTACTTCTTCGTCTATACCGGAAGCATGGGCCTCAAGTCCATCAACCTCTGCGACAAGCTCTTGTCCCGCTACAAGGTCGCCGCCGTTCCCGGCGTCGCCTTCGGCTATGACGACGGCATCCGCCTCAGCTATTGCACGACGCTGGACATCCTCAACGAGGGTCTGACCCGCTTCGAGCAGTTCTGCCGCGAGCATTGATCCGCTGCACTCCGCTCAACGCAACGCGAATTTCAAATCCGCCACCGGGGAAACCTGGTGGCGGATTTTTTCTCTCGCAAAGGAAGGTGGACCCGCGTTTCAGAACATCAGTGGCCGTGATCCGGTTCTTGGGACCGTAAGTTTCCCAGTTTCACCTTCCTGCTGGCGCTTGATTCGGCGATGGCCTACCCTCGGGCCATGGACGCCTTGATTCACCATCTGGATGCGAAGCAGGAACTGTCTCCGCGCGAGGTGGAAGTCGCCGTATCCTTGCTGCTGGACCCCGCCGCGCCTGACGGAAAAAAGGAGCGGCTGCTGGAAGCACTGGCCCTGAAAGGCGAAACTCCGGGAGAGATCGCGGGCTTCGTGGAAGCCTTCCTGGAACAGGCTCTGAATCCCCACTTGGGCCTGTTGGAACTGGAAGGCCCGACCCTGGACGTCTGCGGCACGGGGGGGGACCAACTCGACCTCTTCAACGTCTCGACGACCTCGATGTTCGTGGCGGCGGCGGCCGGAGCCATCGTGGTGAAGCACGGCAACCGCGGCATCACTTCCAAAAGTGGCGGCGCCGACGTGCTGGAGGCGCTGGGCATCCGCATTGATTTCCCGCCGGACGAGTTCCGGAACTGCATCGAGAAGGCGGGCGTGGGCTTCATGTTCGCGCCGGTCTATCATCCCGCCTTCAAGTCGGTGGTGGCAGTCAGGAAGAGTCTCGGTGCCAAGGGCGTGAAGACGATCTTCAACCTGATCGGCCCGCTACTGAACCCGGTGCGCCCGCAGTGCCAGCTCATCGGCGTGTTTTCGCGCACGCTGTGCCCGGCCTTTGCCGAGATCCTTCAGCGCCTCGGCCGCGAAAGCGCTTGGGCGGTCCATGGCACGACCGGCGACGGCCGCTCGGTGGACGAGGTGAGTCTCATGGGATCCACCCGGATCTGCAAAGCGGGGCTCTATCAGGATCAGGAAGACGAGGAAGTTCGCCCCCGCGATTTCGGTTTCGCCCATGCCGAGGTGGAGGAACTGCAAGGCGGCGACGCGAAAACCAACGCCGCGATCCTCGAAGCCATCCTCGCGGGCCGCGAAACCGGACCGAAGCGCGACATGGTGCTCATGAACTCCGGTGCCGCACTCGCCTGCGCCGGTCTGGCGGACAACATGGGCGATGGCATCGAGATTTCCCGGGAGATGATTTCCAGCGGCGCGGCGTTGGAGAAGCTGCGTTTGCTGCAGAAGGCGTCGCAAGGGTGATCATCCCCGCTCCCGGGAGGTTCACCGGTCGGCGAACCAGTTCGTGATCACCCGCGCCAGTGCCAGCAAGCCGGCAACAAGGCAGATCAAGACCACGAT
>CAXTTX010000036.1:14839-20418 GCA_964247045.1 uncultured Verrucomicrobiales bacterium
GTGATACATGGAGAGGATTTCGCCCGAACCCGCCGTCCGGTCAAGGGGAGGCCGGGGGAAATGGGGGATTTTTTCGAATCGCCAACCGGCGGGCGCTTTCGGACATTTGGAAGCCGTTCACCCTCTGCATTGCCCCATGAAAATCGCCTTCCGCCTGAATTTCCACACGGTTCCCGGCCAATCGCTGTGGCTCAAATACTCGACCGTGCTGGACGGAAAGGGCGTCCGCTTCGATCAGGTCGCGCCGCTGCATTGGGTCAGCGACCGGCAGTGGGAATGTGTCGTGAATGTAAAAGGGGAAGGCAAGTTCCTCATCGAATACAACTACCAACTCCGCCAGTCGAACAACGGCGTGCAACTCGACGAGTGGGACAAGCCGCGCACCGTGGAGGTGGACCTCGATTCCCAGGACGCGGTGGCGCTGGTGGACGACTGGCGGTCCGCCGGAACCGTCGACTATGCCTTCGAGAGCAAGGCCTTCCAGGCGATGCGTCCGCCTCATCAAATCTACGCCAAACCGGTGGTTCCCGCGGATGCGAACCACACCTTCCAGATCACGATGGCCGCGGTGCCGGAGGGAAAGGTGCCTTGTCTCATCGGCAGCGTGAGCGAGATCGGCAACTGGGGGTGGCATTCGGCTTTGCCGCTGGAAGAGATCGCGCCGGATGTGTGGAGCAAGAGTGTCTATCTGCCGCAGGGCTGGCACATCGAATACAAGTATGGCTTGTTCGACGTGAAATTGAAATGCGTGGTGGGCATGGAGCAGGGCGAGAACCGTGTGCTTGCGCCGCATGACCACGGCAAGCGCCAGTGGACCCACGTCCATGACGAATGCTACCGCCGTGACACGAGCGGACTCTACAAGGCGGCAGGGGTGGCGATGCCGGTGTTCTCGCTGCGGACGCCGCAGAGCCTGGGCATCGGGGAATTCGCGGACCTGAAGCCTTTCGCCGACTGGGCCGGTGACGCGGGCTTGAAATTAATCCAGATTCTGCCGATCAACGACACCACTTCCTCGCACGATTGGACCGACTCCTATCCCTATTCCGCAATCAGCGTGTTTGCCCTGCATCCGATCTATCTGCGGATCGAAGACATTCCGTATGCATTGTCCCCGGAGGTTGAGAAGGAATTGAAGGCCGCCCGGGAGGCGCTCAATCCGCTGGAGCAGATCGATCACCCGGCGGTGATGAACACCAAGATCGCCCTAACCCGGAAGATTTTCGAAAAGCACCGCGCCGCGATTCTTGCCGGACCCGCATTCACCGGATTCCTAGCCGCCAACCGCGGGTGGGTGGTGCCCTACGCGGTGTTCTGTGTCCTGCGCGACCGCTTCGGCACCGCGGATTTTTCGCATTGGGAGGATTGGGCGGTCTATGACTTGGTAAAAGTGGAGGCGATGACGCAAGGCACGCATCCGGATTGGCCGGAGGTTTCCTATCACATCTGGCTGCAATGCGAACTGGATCGGCAACTGGCGGACGCGGTGGCACACCTGCATGCCAAGGGCCTCGCGCTGAAGGGCGATTTGCCGATAGGCATCGACCGGCAATCCGTGGACGCGTGGTCCGCGCCGCATTTGTTCAAGATGGACGCGCAGGCGGGGGCACCGCCCGACGCCTTCGCGGTGAAGGGGCAGAACTGGGGGTTTCCGACCTACAACTGGGAAGTGATGCAACAGGACGGCTACGCCTGGTGGCGGTCCCGCTTCGAGAAACTCAGCCGTTATTTCGATGCCTACCGGATCGATCACATCCTCGGCTTCTTCAGGATCTGGCAGGTGCCGTATGACCAGGTGGAAGGGATCATGGGCTACTTCGATCCCGCGATGCCGATCCACATCGACGAAATCCGGCAACGGGGCATTCCCTTCGACTATAACCGCTACTGTCGCCCCTACATCCGCTGGTACATGATTCAGGAGCGCTTCGGTGATGCCGCCGAATATGTGAAAAGCAGTTTCCTGAACGACTGCGGCGATGGTTTCTTCCAACTGCGCGAGCAGGTGCTGACCCAGCGTCGCATCGTGGATTATTTCGCGGAGCACCCGCATGATGATTTCATCCGCCAGGGACTGCTGGACTTCGCGAGCGAGGTGCTGTTTTTCGAGGTGCCCGGGTCAAATGGTTCCTTGTTCCATCCGCGCTGCTCGATGCAAGCAACCTACACCTACCGGGATCTGGGCGACGACGTCCGCTGGCGGGTGGAGGAATTGTATGTGGACTATTTCTTCCGCCGTCAGGAGGACTTCTGGCAGGCGAGGGGTTATGAGAAACTCCCGGCGATGCGCCGCGCGAGCCCGATGCTCCTCTGCGGTGAGGACCTCGGCATGGTGCCCGCCTGCGTGCCGGGCGTTCTCAAGGAAACGGGGATCCTCTCGCTGGAAATCCAGCGCATGCCGAAGACGCACGAGATCGAATTCTTCAATCCGCACAACGCACCCTACATGAGCGTGGTGAGTCCCTCGACCCACGACATGCCGACCCTTCGCGAATGGTGGCAGGAAAACCCGCAAGCCACCGGGCGCTTCGCCTGGCAGATGTTCGGCAACTCATTCCCGGAAGCGGAACTATCCGGTGAAATGGCCGGACGGATTATCTGGCAGCATCTCCAGTCGCCCGCGATGTGGGCCATCTTCCCGCTGCAAGACCTGCTGGCCATGGACGAGACGATCCGGTTCCCCAAACCGGGATTGGAGCGCATCAACATTCCCGCGATCATGCCCTACTACTGGCGCTACCGGATGCACCTGGACATCGGGGATCTGATGAAAGCGGAAGCTTTCAACAAGAAGGTGAAGCAACTGGTGAAGGCTTCCGGAAGGTAGGCCTTTTTCACCCACCCTTGCCGCGCCACGCGCCGAGGAGATCCGTCACGGCAATCCCATCGATCGTCATCCCTTCGTAGCAGGCCTCGCTGATCGCCACGTGCGAGAGATTCGCATGGCGGATCGTGGTGTGGCTCAGATTGATGTCATCGAAGGCCGCCTTGGATAGATTGATATCGGTGAACCGGGATGCCTCCAGGTTGATGTCGTTGAAAACGGCTCCGGCGAGGTTGGTGTCGAGGAACTCAGCTCCCGCCAGATTGAGTTTTTCGATTTTCAGGCTCGTGGCGGCAGCTACACTGACAGGCCGCCAAGCGGCTGCGAGCCTGAACTTTCCGCTGGCAAGGTCCCGGTCCGGGCGGTTGACTGGGACGAACCCATTCAACCCCGCCCGACCATGAAACCCTTCTTCCTGATTCCCCTCCCGGCCGCGCTGCTCGCCTCGCTGGCGTATTGTGCCGCCGCCAATGCCGCCGATTTGCAAATCACGGTCACCAGCAAGTTGCCCGCGGAGCGCTCCAGCGAAACGATCGAAATTTCCGCGAAGGATCTCGCCCCGCTGGGAGCAAAAAACCTCAACCTCGTCCACATCAAGGACGCGGAAGGCAAGGACGTGATCTGCCAGGCGATCGACAATGACGGCGATGAACTCCGCCAGTTCGACGCGGTGATCTTCCAGTCGGATTTCAAGGCGGGCGAAACGAAGACCTTCAACGCGACCGCCGGTGGCAAACAGGTTTTCATCAAGGATCAATACAAGGCATTCGGTCGCTTCGTGAGGGAGCGTTTTGACGACTTCACCTGGGAGAACGACCGCATCGCGCACCGGACCTACGGCGCGGCGCTGGAAACCTGGAAAGGCGAACCGCTCACCAGCAGCACCATCGACGTCTGGACGAAACGCACGCCGAAGATGGTGATCAACGACTGGTATCTATCCGACGACTATCACTCCGATCACGGCGATGGTGCGGACTTCTACTCGGCCGGCCTGAGCCGGGGCTGCGGCGGCAGCGGCCTCTGGGCAGGCGACAAGTTGTGGGTCTCGAAGAATTTCGTCAGTTCCAACGTGCTGGCCAACGGACCGATCCGGGTTTTGTTCGAGCTGGAATACTCACCCTTCGATGTCGATGGCGTACAGGTGGCCGAGACAAAGCGGGTGTCGCTGGATGCGGGAAGCCAGTTCGATCATTTCGAGAGCCGCTACAAGCCGGCCAGTGGATCGGCAGCGCTCACCGCGGCGGCCGGATTGAAAAAAGTCCCGGGTGAAAAGCTTGAAGCCAATCCGGAAGAAGGATGGATCCTGAAATGGGAGAAGGTGGAGAAAAACGCGGGGAACCAAGGGCTCGCGATCATCGCCGGGAAGAATTTCGAGAAGCAAACCGAGGACAAGCTCAACCAACTGGTGTTGGTGAAGACCAGCTCCGACCACGTTGCCAGCTATTGGGCCGGCTTCTGCTGGGACAAGGCCGGAAAGATCACCACTCAGGAGGCATGGAAGGCTCACGTCAGCGCCTTCGCGAAGGCACTTGAATCGCCGCTGGAGGTGAAGGTCGCCACGAAGTGATTCCAGCCACTCTTCCACGCACGGATCTCACCCCGGAGGATTCCCTGCAAAAAAAAGGAAATTCCCTACTTCACATCATATCCCGTCAGATCCGGCGAAAACAAAGCCTCATCCAGCTTCACATTGAACCGTGGCTCCTGGAAAACGGTACGGATGCGGGACTTGTCCTGTAACTCCATCTCCATCGCCCGAAGTTCGTTCTTCTCCGGGTCGATATCCAGGAAAACCCACGGCACCTGCGAGCGGATCTTCCGGTCCTTCGCTTTCACCGTGTACTGATGGATCCCCGAGCTTACCCGCGACTCGACGATCTCGAATGCCTGATAGAAAGCATCCGGCGAATCGAAGGCATTTCCGGAGAGCAGCGAAAAACGGGCCGCCTGCGGCGAATCAACACCCGTGCGGCGAGCCGTCTTCGAGGCCGCATCAATGAGCGTGAGCGTCTTTCCGTCCGACACGGCCAGAGTCTCGAAGGGTTCGCCGAGCTGCCACCGCACTTTGCCCGGCTTGGCGAAACAGAGCCTGCCTTTCGTGACCGTGGGCTCTTTCAGCGCGGGCAGCTTGCGCTCCTGCATGAACGGGGTGTCCAGGGAAGTGATGCTCGTCTGGCGCTTGAGCCAGGCATCCAGCGGGGCATTGTCCGCGCGGGCAGGTGCGACAAAGGCGAGGGTGAAAAGCAGCGTCAACAGGGCACGGGTCATGGCTTGGAGGGAGAATCCACCGGAGAGCAGAGGATTGCAACTCCCCCGGGGCGGGCGAGGCAAGTTCCGGCTGGAATCCGGGGCATCGCGGTGCCACTTTTCCTCCAGCGAAGATTCCCCCGATGCCATGAGATTCCGTGCACTCAAGCGGCTCCTGTCCGCGCTGGCCCTTTTTCCGGCGGTTGCCTTCGGCGGCCTGCATCCGGCGTCGGTCACGCCGTCGAGCCTGCCGTGGCCGGGTGGAGTCATTCCATACGTGATCGATCCCGCGCTCTCCGCGCAGGTGCGGCAGACTTATTTGGATGGCTTCCGCGAATGGGAACTGGCGGCCAATGTCCATTTCATCCCGCGGACTTCCGAGCCGCAGTACCTCTTTTTCAAGTATTCCACCGGCGCGCCGAATCTGGTTTCGGGAAGCAATCCCGTGACGGTGGAGATCAACCTGTTGACACGCGGCCAGATATGCCACGAGACCGGCCACGCC
>CAXTTX010000037.1:0-1278 GCA_964247045.1 uncultured Verrucomicrobiales bacterium
CGCCGTCCGCGCGGTGTGGTCCGGTCGCTCGGTATTCGTTCTCGGCATTGCCGAACATCCACATGATCATGTAGTCGAGATAGTTGTCCACATCGACGTGTTTTTGGATCGCCGGATAGTCGCCGCGCATCCCCTTGATCCGCTCCCATGCCGAGCCGTCGCCATCATAGATGGTGCCCTCGGCCCAGCCGTTGACGTTGAGGTTTCCGTTGATGGACTCGTAGTCTTCCTTTTTACCGCCCAGATAGCTTGCTGCCATGCCCGCGCCCCAGCGCTCGCGCAGGTGATAGACGCCGTGGTAAACGCCGTTCAGATACAAGTGGACCATCCGCCCGTGGGGTTGCATGTGACCCATCTCGCCAACGACCTGGTCGGTGAAGGGATTCGACAGGTAGAAGCCGCGCATCGACATGTCATGCGACCCTGACCGCAGTTCGACCGAGTCAAAGGATGTCGCCGGCAGCCAACCGTCCTTGCGGTCGGGAAAGAGATCGCCGTCGAGCTTGCTGTCGCCATAGATGCCACGGAAGGCGAGGCGGAAGCTTTTCTTGTCGAAGTTCGTGAAGGCTCCACCGAAGTACTTTACTCCGGCATTGGCATGGGGCACCACCACACCGGCCGCCGCTCCTCCGGTTGTAACCGCCGGATCGAGGAACTCGATCGATGCCGCTGTTTCGACGTCGTCGTCGACCGTACCGGGAGCCACCAGCGACATGCTCGGCAGGTCACTCAACGAGGCCTGCATCTGCGGGCCGTAGGTGGGGTCCTGGGTGATCGAGGTGCGCATCACGCTGCTGGCGATGGTGCTGGTTGGAAAAAGGTAGCTGTGTGTTTCGACACGCGACGGCACGAAGTTCGCCTTGAAGGCGGCCGCGCGCAGGACCGTGGTGGTTGAAATGGTGACGGGAGAGGTATAGGCGGTTCCTGTCGTTTCGGTCGGCAGCGAGCCGTTCGTGGTGTAGCGGATCGTCGCGCCGGAAGTAGCACAACTGAGCGTGACGTTCCTCGAAGAGCTGTAGAATCCGCGGGTCGCGCTGAAGACAGGCTCGGCCACGAAGCCGGTCTTGCCCGTGGCGGGATTGGCAGTACCGGGTGTGGGGGGTTGCAGATAGCCCGCGGGCCCGCTGCCGGGTATACCATAGGTGATCCCTCCTCTTTGCACGGGGTACGAGGGTGCGAATGCCGACCAGGCCGGCGTGCCGGCGGGTGCGTGGAGGCCCAGGTATTCACCGTCTTGCGACAACGAGAAATTGGTGTGCAGCGTCCTGCCTGCCACCG
>CAXTTX010000037.1:1288-2954 GCA_964247045.1 uncultured Verrucomicrobiales bacterium
GCTGGAGGCGAAGACCACCAGATACCCGCCCGGCGGCACCATCGCGTCCGGGAAGGTCCACTTGAGTGGCTGGGAAGCCTTGTCAGTTAGACGGGCCCCTTTCAGATTCAGCGACCAGGAGTTCGGATTGCGGATTTCAATCCAGTCCGAGTTTTCGCCGTCCTCATCTTCAAGCAGGAACCCGTCGTTGTCGGCGGAGAACTCGCTGAGCACCGGCGGGACAAACGGCGCATCGACCCCGATGGTGACCGTGGCCTGGACAGATGCGGCACCACGGCTTGCCGTGAGGGTGTAAGTGGTGGTCGTGGTTGGCTGGACCGTGAACGCCCCGTCCGGTCCTGCCACCGTCCCGACCGCCGGAGTGATGGTCCACGCGGTGGCGAGGGACGTTTTCCATGAAAGCGTGGTTTGAACCGGCAGGCCCGGGGCTCCGGTCGCGGTGATGTTTCCCGCGCTGGCGGCAAAGAGCCCGATCTCCGGCCCCGGCACACCGAAAGCCGCCACCTCCGCGATTTGCGGATTGTACAATTCATCGCTGAGGTTCACGATCCGGAGGAAGCGCCCGGCGAATTTACCGGTGCCGTCCGCCGCCACCACGGTGTCACTCCCCCCGACCGGCGGGAAAGAACCATCCGACCGCAGGATACCGCTCCAGTTGACGGCCCCCGGCTGCCCGGCATTATCGGCCCGGAGCTCGACCTGATAGCGTCTCAAGCGTTCGACGCAGCAACCGTCGCCCCGGCCCGTCAACACGATCCGTCCCAGTTCCTGGGTCGCTCCCAGATCGATCTGGAAGTAAAAACCCAGCGTGCCGGACGAGAGGTTCGGATGGGCAAATGTCTCGGCCGTTCCATCCGTCAGGTTGGACGCCGGGTATCCGGGATAAGTTGGCCCCGTCGCGGTCACCGGTTTCCCTGCGGCAAGATTTGTCTCCGCGGACGAAACCGCCGTGAAGCAAAGCGCCCAGGACATCAGCAGGACGGAGCGGACGAGGAACATTTTCGTTGGAAATTCGCTTTGGGTTGAGGGCGCGCGAGAACGCCAGCAGGCAGGCCGGAGTTCGGGAGAACGCGGGTTGATCCGGACCTGGTGGATCTAGGACGAAGTCCGGGAGTTCCGGCAGTCGCATGCTTGGGTGACACCGCCGCGTGGCCGGCTGGTCCCCAAACTTCATTGTGTGGCCCCGCTGTGACTTAAAATGAAATCAACAATCGGCGTCGGGTCCGGCAATCCATGCGGATGGTGGCCGACGCCGGCCTTGGGAATCAAGGTGATGCTGCCCCCGAGCTTGCGATAGCGTTCAGCGACCACCCCGGTATTTTCATCCCACGGCACGGCAGTGTCCGCGTCTCCATAGACGTGGAGCAGCGGGACGCCTGCGTCTGCCAGGGGCTTCAAATGATCGACCGGATTCTTGTCGCAGGTGATCGCTTCCGCGTCGGACCGGAAGTGGTAAGCCTTGAGGAGATTCTCCCATTCAGCCGGAGCGCCCTCGCCCTTGCCGAGGTTCTTGGGTTTGCCGCCGGGCCAGCTTTTGAAATCGCACACGGCGGCGTCCGCGTAGATGCATGCAACCTTGTCAGGATTCACCTCCGCCCAATTGTAGCAGTAAAGCCCGCCCCGGCTGAGCCCGATAAGCGCGACCTTTCTTGAAAAACCATATTTC
>CAXTTX010000037.1:2964-20165 GCA_964247045.1 uncultured Verrucomicrobiales bacterium
GGCTTCCGGGTTGCCAAACAAATCAGGCACGCCGAGGTAGGCCAGATGAAACCCTTTTGCCACGAGCGCGGCATCCGCATTGGCGAACGCGCCGAAAAACTCCCCGCGCCACGCCCACGGTTTGCCGGGCAACGCGCGCTTCGGGACAACCACCACGGCGGGTTTGCCGCCGACCTCGAAATCATAGCGGTCAAAACCCTCCCACAAGGATTTCCTGCCGGGAAATGGAACGACGAACTGGTGAATTTGTGTTTCGAGTCCGGCTGCCCGGGCGATGGCATCCGCGAGGGGCAGTCCCTTGTCCAGTCCGGGCCGTTTGTGTCCGATGTCGGTGAGCCAGGCGTTTCTCATCATGCCTTGGCGTTGATGGATGAGCTCCAGTAATTCTCCGCCGCAGGAGCAGCTTGCCAGCATCGCCTTGGGGTCGTCGAATTCCGCCACGTCCTTCGCGCCGAGATGCAACAGGATGGATTTTGCGATGACCCAATGGCCGGCTTCGCCGGGATGAATGCCATCGCCCGCGAGAAAATAACGGGTGTCACGCGTCCGGTGTTCGGCGAGATGACGGCTCATCGGCCCGTGCAAGTCCGCAACCTCCCAGCCCACCGCACGCTGTGCCAGCAGCCAATCCGAATAACGGTCGAGCGTGTTCCCATAGCCCGGATGACCGCCCTTGGCTTCATCGAAGACAGGCGGTGTGACGTGAATGATCTCCGCACCGGCGGCCATGACTTTTTCGTGGAGCGAGAGCATGCCCTCCGTGAACTTTTGAAATCGCTCCTGGCTGAAGGGGAGATAAATCCCGTCGTTCATGCCATAACAGGCGATGACCAGATCAGGCTTGGTTTTTTCCAGCACGCGAGCCAAACGTTCCTGCAAAACGGGGCGGGGAAACTGCCCGTCCGCGTGGCCTTCCTCAGATAGACCGGAAACCGTCTCACTGGGAATTCCGAGATTCAGGAATTCAATGCGTCGCCCGGGAAACCGCGTGACAAAGTAAGCGTCGATGTAGTCCACGTATTCCCCGGAGTGCGTGATGCTGTCTCCAAGCATGACGACGCGTTGAACCTGTTTCAACCGGGGCAATTCCCCGTCGCCTTTGGCGGATAGAACCGTGAAGAGCGGAAATATTCCAAGGAAGAGCGCAAGCGGGAAGACTGGCAGTCGGGAGCGGAAATTCTTCAGGGCGCATGGGAACGCCATCGGGTGGATTGAAAGATGCATTACATTTCGGATTTCTTGAGCCAGGAACAAAGGCACCGCGACGGCTTTCCGAATCTTCAGGGCGCGAGGCATGTTTTCTGTCTTTCTGCCATCCTGCGGGCAACGGGGCCGGGAATCAATGCTCCGTGGATCGCATGAACATGCGACTCTTGCGTGCAGGGGGAATTCTGTCACCCTGCACCTGCGGAAACAGCGCCGTTCATGCGGCCTGATCCGCACGGGACGATGCATTTTCGAACAGCCATATTCACCGCGCTTCTGGCCGCCCCTGCAGGCGCGGCCCCCATTTTGCCATTGCGGGTGGTGGAGTCTTCGCAAATGAACTTTGGTCACCCACTGTCGGAACTGGTGGATGGAGACGTGAATCGCGGCAACGGGCTGGACATGGCCCGCGCCCAATTCGAGGAGCAGTCGATCGTGTTCGCGACGGACGCCCCGGTGTCCGCGCAGATCTTTCAATTCACCACCTGGCATGTCTCGAGGGAAAAGGGCGCCTACCCGGCCGCCATGGAACTGGCGGTGACGTCCGACGACCGGCCGACGCGGGACGGGAATTGGAAGCCGCTCAAGGCGAGCATGGTCATGACGGATACTTTTCCGCGGAACCCGGAATCCGTGCGCGCCGTCGACGACATGATCTTCATGGCTCCGTTTCGTGCCGGTGGACACGGGTCACATCAGCGGCCAGCGGGTGATCGGCCGCAGCCAGAACGGGAACTGCGTGATCAACGAATTCCAGATCCAGCCTGATCCCCTGCGCTCCTCCAACATGGCACTGGGTCGGCCGGTGAGTGCCTCCGGGCCGGTCTACCAGGGCCTCTATCCTTACTATCTCACCGACGGTTTCACCTCCTCTTTTTCCCATCCGGCGGAGGGACATCCGGCGCGCAATTTCTATTTCGAGATCGATCTCGGAACGTCCCGGGCGCTCGACTATGTAGTCCTGAGAAGCAGGCTCGACGGCATGGTTCCTGAACGGCTCGGCGACTACGAGGTCCAGTTGCTGGATGACGACGGTCGCGGGCATCCCGGCGAGATCCAGTGGCGGGCGCGCATGCGACAGGACGGCTCCCACGTGACACCCGGCGGCCGGGACGTGATCCAGGCAGAGGACGGAACCGGCGGAAGTTTTTCCGGGAGGTTTTTGCGCATCGTCAATCCGCTCGATGCACCATGCCGACCACAAGTCGCGGAGGCCGAGGTATACCCGATGCTTCATCCACGGATCGCCTCGGTGAGCGCCGACGACCGGGGCGTCGATCCCGCCGAGGAACTGCCAACTGGAACCCGGATGCTGGGCTTTACCCTGGCAGCGGGAACGACCGATCCGGCCCCCGACCTGCTGGGCTTCCGCTGGCGCCAGGCGGATCAGGTGGATTTCCCGTGGGCGGAGTGCCGCAGCGGGGAGCTCGTGAAGGTTCCCTGCCCGGTCCCGGGAACCTACACGATCGAGTTTCAAGCGCGCCACACCGACGGCCGCTGGAGCCACAACGTGGAGTCCCGCGCCTTCATCCTGCCAACTCCATGGTGGAAGAGCCCGTTCCGCCTGGGCATGGCCGCTGTGTCATTCCTGGTGGTGGCGGCGGGTCTCGTCTGGTGGGCCTCGGTCCAGCGCCTGCGGCACAAGCTCAACCTCGCACAGGCAGCCCGCGCCATGGAACAGGACAGGCTGCGCATCGCGCGCGACATGCACGATGACATCGGCGCCCGGCTGACCCACATGGCCTTGCTGGCCGACCGTTTGAAAAGGTCGCCGGTTCCGGAAGCCTTGCTTCTCTCCAAGCTCGCTGGCGAAGCCCGCAACACGGTTGGAGCGCTTGATCAGATCGTGTGGACGGTGAATCCCCGCCACGACACGTTGGGCAGCATGGCCGACTATTTGTGCGATCATGCCACGGGATTTCTCGCGGATGCCGGACTGACCTGTCATTTCGAGATGTCCACCGCGGGGCGGGAATCGGTACTGCCGTTCGCCATCCGTCACCCGTTGCTGATGGCGGTCAAGGAAGCGCTGAAGCACGCCGGGGCAAGCCGGGTGGTCATTTCAATGGCGGCAACCAGCCGCGCCATCGAGCTCGAGGTGACCGACGATGGCAAAGGTATTACAACCGGAGAAAACGATCCCGCCTGCGGCGACGGCCTGGCAAACATGGCCGGTCGCCTGTCCGAGATCGGCGGCACCTGCGTGATCGGGTGTTTGCCCTCCGGTGGAACGCGCGTCACCCTTTCTGTCCCCTGGACCTCCACAAAATGAAACCCTGCACCATCAGCCTCGTCGAAGATAACCAGCCTCTGGCGGAAGAATTACAGGCACTGTTCGACAGCCAGCCGGACATGGAGGTGCTTGATGTTTTCCCGTCCGCAGAGGCGGCGCTGCAGGGCCTGCCATCCCGAACTCCGGACTTACTGGTGGTGGACATCCGCCTGCCCGGAATGAACGGCGTGGAGTTGATCGAAGCCCTCAAGCCGCGCTTCTGTGAGCTGCCTATCCTGGTGCTCACCATGTACGATGAGAGCGACCTAATCTTCGACGCCCTGAAGGCGGGCGCCTCGGGATATCTCCTCAAAAGAACGGCGGGGGACGAGTTGTGCGAAGCCGTCCGGCAGATCCGGCGTGGCGGAGCACCGATGTCTCCGAGCATCGCGCGCAAGGTGGTGCGGTCATTTCAAGCTCCGCCCAGCTTGCCCGACCCTGATGCAGCCAAGCTTTCCCCCCGCGAGGAGGAAATTCTCGAACTGTTGGCCAACGGAGCCCTCTACAAGGAAATCGCAGGCAGCCTGGGGATCAGCCTTGACACCGTGCGGACCCATTTGCGGCGGATTTACGAGAAATTCCACGTCCATTCCCGGACAGAGGCGGTGGTGAGATTCCTGGGACACCGCAGGTAATCCGGCGACGTCGTGATGTCACCCAAGCATGCGACTGCCGGAAATCCAAGCTTTCGTCCTTAATGTAATAAGTCCTTGGAAAGCCGTGGCCGACATCGACCCAACGGGGAAATTACCCAATCCCCGGGACCGTCGTCCACCCAAGGACCGACCCTGCTCAACAAACCCAATGAAAACCCAATCCACCATATCCTCCACCATTGTCGCCTCGTTGTTAAGCGTGGCAGCCTCTCACGCGATGATCTTTCCCTTCGCGGAATATCATCTTGGCGAAGCCGGCAGCCTGGGAAGCGTCAACAAGCCCCAGGACGCCTCCGGTTACAACCGCAACTTCGGCGATGACATCAACGGCGGCTCCGCAATCACCGGGAACGCCTCCTTCCACCCGAACGCCCTCGGCTCGACGGCTTATCTGGATACCTCCGACCCCAACAACAACGGCTGGTATTCCGGCGGCTTGTTCAACAGCCTGCCCACCGACAATTTCGCATTCGGCGTCTTCGCCCGCGCCGCCACCCAGTCCGGCACCAATGGCGCCGTGTTCACGACCGGCGGGAACGGAGGCTTCAAGATCTCGCTCGAAGGCAACGGCTGGGCCGCCAGTAAACAGGGCGTGGAGTGGATCGGCAACGGCGGCGGCACCTCGGGCTCATTCCAAGCCAACACCTGGGTCCATTTGGCGATCATCCGCTCCTCGGGCCTCGCCACCTTTTACATCGACGGCGTGGCGCAGGGCTCGCCCTACGCGGGCCCCCCGGTGAATGACACGCCTCATGTGTCCGTGGAACCGGGCGGCGCCAACTATTTCGACGGCCACCTCGACGAGGCCCGGATCGTGACCTTCCCTGCGGGGGAAAACACGGCGAAGATTCTGACCGCGCTTCAGCAGGGAGCAATTCCCACCAGCCTGGTCAACGTGGGAGCCGGCACGTTTTTTCCTGCCGCAAACCTTTCCACCGACGAAGAGTCCTATTTCCGCCTCGGTGGGGTGGTCGTGGACAAGGCGGTGCTGACTGGTGCCAACAGCCTTTCGGTCACTGCCGGGACAGCTCCGAAGCATCTGATCCACATCACCCAGGAGGGAGAGATTCCAATCGGCACCTATCCGCTCATCGACTATAGCGGCACCATCGGCGGACTCGGGTTTGCAGGCTTGCAACTGGCCCCCCTTCCCGGCCGGATCGCCGGCAATCTCGTCAACAACATCGCGAACTCGACCATCGACCTCCAAATCACCGGCTCCCAAGCGGGTGACATCACTTGGACCGGTTCGGGCGGCGGTGGCGGTACCTGGAATGTCGAAGGCAACACCAACTGGGTGTTCACCGGCGGTTTCACACCGACCGCCTTCTACGCGGGAGATGTCGTCCGGTTTGATGACAACGGCACCACCGGCGCCATCACCGTGGCGGGAACGGTCACTCCGTCGAGCATGGTGGTCGACAACTCCACACTCGACTACAGTTTCGGCGGGGCCGCCATCGGCGGTTCCTGCTCCCTGGAGAAGTACGGGAGCGGCACCCTCACCTTCACCAATCCCAACAGCCACTCGGGCCTCAACATCCTCGATTCAGGCACCGTGCGGATCGGGAATGGCGGTAACTCCGGCGCGTTGGGAACCGGTCAGATCAACAACTTCGCAACCCTGATCATCAATCGCACCGGCACTCTGGTAATGCCCAATGTGATCGTGGGCTCGGGCACGATCGAAAAACTGGGAAGCGGTGTTCTCACCTTGGGCGGCAACAGTATCTTCTCGGGTCCGGTGACCCTGACGGCAGGCACCATTTCCTCCACCCATGAGAACTGCCTGGGTGACACTTCGGGCAGCACGACGGTCGTTGCAGGTGCCACGCTCGATGTCTTCACGGGCGGTTTCGGCGACGAACCAATCTTCCTCAATGGCAGCGGCGTGGGTGGCCTCGGCGCCATCGTGAACAGCGGCATCGACGCAACCTATAGCGGCCTGCAAAAGCTCACCCTCGCCAGTGATTCGGTCGTCGGCGGCACCGGTCGTTGGGATGTGCGCGGGGGTGGCTCGTTCGTGGACGGAAACTTCAAGCTGACCAAGATCAGCAACAACCAGATCAGCCTCGTGGAAGCCAACATTTCGGTGAAGGACATCGACGTCAATGGCGGCCTGCTCTCGGTCGAATACGGCGCGAATGTGAACAATAACAATCCCGGCACGATCACGGTGAACGCCGGCACGCTCGGTTTCGCCAGCTTCGGCAATCCAATTGCCTGCACCAAACCCATCGTCCTGAATGGCGGCTCGATCAACACCACCTGGACGGACAACGACGGCAGCTCCACCATCGCCTCGACCATCGGGCTGGCGGCGTCCAGCAACACGATCAACGTGCAAAGCGGTGCCACGATCACGCTCACGGGCGCGGTGGCCGGCAGCGGGGCGCTCCTGAAAACGGGTACGGGCACGCTGGCACTGGGCGTCGCCCCGGCCTATACCGGCAACACCACGGTTTCGGCGGGCACCCTGTCCCTTGCCCAAAGCGGACTGGCGAACGGGTCCACCGTCAACATTGACGCCGCGGCCACGCTGAACCTCGGTTTCGCCGGCACGGACACGGTGCTGGCCTTGTACATCGGCGGCGTGCAACAAGCCGCGGGCGTCTATGGTTCCTCCCATCCGAGCGGACGCTTCGCCGGATCTGGCACCCTGACCGTGACCACCGGACCCACCGCGGGCTACACGAGTTGGGAAGCCGCCAACGGCATCGCAGGTGCCGGCCGCAGCGTCGATTCCGACAACGACGGGATTACCAACGGCATCGAGTTCATCATCGGCGGGGATCCGAGCGGTCCGGGCTCGGACTCCAGTGGCCTGCTTCCGACCTCTGCCAAGGACAGCACCCATCTCGTCTTCGTCTATCGTCGCACTGACGATTCGATCGGTGACGGTCCCTTTGTGCAGTATGGCTCTGCCCTCACCGGCTGGACCACCGCGCAGAACGGGGTCAATGGCGTGGTAATCGAAGTGGCGGACGAATTCTACGGTACCGGAATCGACCGCGTCACCGCCCGGATTCCGCTCGGCTTGGCCGTCGGTTCCAAATTGTTCGCCCGCCTTACCGTGGAGATTCCCTGAACCGGGTTGAAACCGGCACCGTCCTGCAAGGGGCGGTGCCGGTTTTTTGCATTTCACCCGCCGGCTTTTTTCCTAGTGTCCTGCGATGAATCACTCGTTCGCCAGCGCCTTGCTCACTTGCTCGTTGCTGGCGTGCGGGCCGCGGGCCGCGGGCCAGACGCCTGACAGTTCCGAGATGGCTCCCTTCGCCGGAAGCCCGGGGTGGCAGATGGATCACGAGGAGCGCGTCCGCTGGTTTCGCGAGGCGCGCTTCGGGATGTTCATCCACTGGGGGCTCTATTCGGCGGCCGGCGGCTACTGGCCGCCCGACCCGCAGAAAGGGCATCGCTACCAGCAACGCTATGCCGAATGGATCCGCACCTGGGCCTCCGTGCCGGAGCCCGAGTATGGCCGGACCCTGAAGCCGCTTTTCAATCCCGATCCCGGCTGCACGGACGCTTGGGCGAAACTCGCGAAAGAAGCCGGCATGCGCTACGCCATCTTCATCACCAAGCACCATGATGGCTACACGCTTTTCAACAGCCAAGCCGGCTATTCGGTGCAAAACTCCCTCACCGGCAGCACCAACATTTCCCCGCCGGGTCGCGACCTGTTCCGGGAGTATACCGAGAGCTTTCGCAAGGAAGGCTTGGTCCCCGGCGCTTACTACTCGCTCATCGACTGGCAATTCCCTGACCCCTCCCGTTACCGGGACTACCTGCACGAGCATCTCACCGAACTCGCCACCCGCTATGGCCCCCTCGGCATCCTGTGGGCCGACTACTCGTCCGCAGACAGCGAGGGGGCCCACTGGGGCACACGGTCGATTCTTGACACCTGGCGTTCCCAACAGCCCGCCGCCATCATCAACAACCGCTTCTGGAACGGTCTGGAAAATCCCAACGGCGATTTCTCCACGCCGGAAAAATATGTCCCTCCGGCCGGCTATACCGACCGTATTTTCGAGGTGCGCCAGACTCTCAACGGGAGCTTCGGCTTCAGCTATCACGATGTGAACTGGAAGAACCCCACTGAGATCATCCGTCTTCTTTCCGATATCGCAAGCAAGGGCGGCAATCTGCTTCTCAACGTGGGTCCGGACGCGCGCGGCCGGGTACCGGAAGCCGCCGTCGAAACGCTCCGCGCGGTCGGCAAGTGGCTGGATGTCCACGGCGAGGCGATTTACGGAACCAGCGGTTCGCCGTTGCGCTTCTCTCCCTTCGTCGGAAGAATCACCATTTCCGCAAACAAAGACGGCCACACGATGTATTGCCATCTTCACGAGTGGCCGGCAGGAGGTTCCTTGTCTTTGGACGGGCTCGAAACCGCCTGCATCTCCGCCACCCTGCTCGGAACCGGACCCGTGCCCTTGGAAACCACATCCGACGGACCGGCCGCGGTCCGCCTCCCGCCCGAGCCGCCTGATCCCAACGATCCGCTCCCCGTGGTCGCGATCCGTCTCGCCGGGTCGCCGGTTTTCGATAACTCACCATATCCACGGCAAGCCGCCGACCGCTCCGTCACCTTGCTGGCCACCAACGCGATCATCGCCCACTCCCCCACTGCCGTCGTGCCCGCGCGGTTGGAAGATGGTCACATCGGTTTCTGGGCCGATCCCGGAGACAGCGTCTGGTTTCCCTTTGTCGCTCGCAATCCGATGGCGAGCCGGAGATCTGGCGGAAAAGAAGAAAAAGTCCCGGGCCGCTTCGATGTCGTGCTGGATCTGGCCGTCGGCCCTGATAGCGGCGGGGAAGTCGAGGTCCGTCTTTTGGACCAGACCTTTCACCACCAACTCGCCGCGACTTCCCACTGGTGGGATTTCCAACAGGTGAAAGTCGGCACCGTCACCCTTTCCCAACCGGGCCTGCTGTCGCTGCACGTACGGCCGCTCTCGATCAAGGGCGTCGGTCTGATGAACCTGCGCTCGGTGAAATTGATACCACTCCCGCCCTGAGTCCGGACCTAACGGCTCAATTCAACTCCCTTCAAGGAGATGGATTCCCCTTTCTTGATTTCAAGCCCGGTTTTCCTGCCGCCGTAGCTGATAGAACCGGGTTCACCCGTGTCCGAGCGAATGGTGGTGGAAGCCAGCTTTCCCTCCTTCCAAACCAGGTCCACGGTGAATCCGCCACGGGCTCGCAGTCCGGAAACACTTCCCTCTTTCCACGCGTCCGGCAGCGCGGGCAACAGGCGGATCACGCCGTCCCCGCTTTGCAGCAGCATTTCAGCGATCGCCGCGGTCATACCAAAATTGCCGTCGATTTGAAACGGCGGGCAGGCGTCGAACAAGTTCGGATAGACGCCCCCGCCGTTGTCGTAACGGATTTCACGCGTCGCCACCGGACTCAACGCCCGCTTCAAGATCGACCACGCGTGATTGCCATCGCCCAGCCGCGCCCATAGCGCCGCCTTGTAGGCGTAGCTCCAACCCAGACCGTCGTCCCCGCGGGCTTCCAATGTTTTCCCGGCGGCCTTCGCCAGTTCCGGCGTGCCGTGCGGCGTGATTTCCCCGCCGGGATACAAAGCCCACAAATGGGATACGTGCCGGTGGTGCGGCTCCGCTTCCGAATACTCCTGTGGCCATTCCATGACCCTCCCGTCGGAACCGACCGGTGTGGGCGCGAGCCGCCCGCGTTTGGCGATCAGTTCGTTCCGGAACTCACCGTCGATACCGAGGATTTCCGACGACTCAATGCACGCCCCGAAGAGGTAACGGAGCATCTGGTCGTGAACCGTGGTACCCAGGGAAATCGCAGCCTGTCTACCATCCGCCATCCGGAAATGATTTTCCGGAGAGATTGCCGGCGCAACGACGAGATAACGGTGCTTCGGTTCCTCGATGAGCATGTCGGCATAGAAGAGTGCCGAACCTTTCATGACGGGATAGGCCCATTCCAAAAATTTCCTGTCGCGCGTGAACAACCAGTGATCCCATAAATGCTGGCAAAGCCACGCCGAGCCCCCCGTGGTCGCCCCCCATGACGCGCTCTCCCCGGGTGACGTGAAGCCCCACGGATTGGTGATGACATGCGCCACCCAGCCGCGGGCACCGTAATAAGCCCTGGCCGTTTTCGCGCCCGGCTCCTGCAACGCTCCGATCAGCCCAAAGAGTGGTTGGTTCAAATCGGAAAGGTTGCAGACTTCCGCCGGCCAATAGTTCATTTGCACGTTCACGTCCAGGTGCCAGTCACCCGTCCACGGCGTAACGAGTTCTTCCGCCCAGATTCCTTGCAAGTTCGGCGGCAATCCGCCGGCCCGCGATGAGGAAATGAAAAGATACCGGCCGAAATTGAAATACAAAACCGGCAGGGCCAGATCATCCGCGCCGGCCCTGAAAGCCTTGATGCGCTCCCGTGTCGGTTTGGCCGCCGCCGCGGCATCAAAGGGTCCGATCTGGAGCGAGACGCGCTGGAAGTATTTCTGGTAATCGGTGACATGCGCCTCGCGAAGGGAATCGTGGGATCTGCCGGTGGCCTGGTTCAAATCATCCTCTGAGGCGGCCACCGGATCTGTTAGCTGCCGGCCCGCGAAGCCGCGATAATCCGTGGCCGCCGTGATGTATAAAACCACCTCGTCCGCCTTGTTCACATGCAAGACATTCCCAGCCACGGAAACACTGCCACCTTGGTTCACCACGCGGACGCGCGCGGCGTACCGCACCCCCTGGCCATCCACGCCGTTGTCGAGCTGGCCGGTCATCAACAGCCCGTTGGTCCCGTTGCCGGCGGTTTCAAACCGCTCCGGCCGGTCCAGGGTCGCGGCGAAGGAAATTTGCCCGGATTTGTTGGCAGTCAACCGCAGGATCATCGCTTCGGCTGGTTTGCTGACGAACATCTCCCGTTGGAACGAGACGCCGCCACGACTGAATTGCAAACGCGTCACCGCATCATTCAGACTCAATTCCCGCTGATATTCCGTGACCGGCGCGTGTTTGTCTTGGGAAGAAAATGCAAGACGCAAGTTGCCCAGCACTTGATAGCAGCCGTACTGGCGACCGCTCGAGCCCGGGCCTTTGCAGGTGAAATTGGCATTCACCAATGCTTCCGCCTCGGGATTTTTCCCTTCCAACAGCAGGCGGCGGATCTCCGGCAAAACTTTGTGGGCGTCTTGGCGGTCGGCATCCTGTCGTGAACCGGACCAGACCGAACTTTCGTTCAGCACGATCCGCTCCTCGTCCACTCCGCCAAACATCATCGCGCCCAACCGCCCATTACCCATGGGCGATGATTCCGTGAAATCTTTCGCCGGGGCGTCAAACCAGACAGTGTTTTCAGGCGGATTTGGCGTGCGCTCGGCAGCCGGGACCGGCGAAACAAGCGCCGAAATGCACAGGGTAGCCCGAAACCAGCCTTGGAAGCTTTTGATCTTCATGAAATGTCGGGGTTCCTCATTGATCCAGGCGCAAGATAAAGCCGCCACGCGGTGGAATTTCGTGCTTCCATTCCGCCGAATCCGCCAACGATGAAACGGCGACCTGCATCTTTGCATCCGCCCCTTCGGAAACCATCAGCCGGCGCGTAACCTTTACAAACACGGACAAATCCAAAGTAACCGGCAGGGCTTCGCCTGTTCCATTCACTCCGGCGATGAACCAGCTCGTCCCGGAGCGCCGCGCGAAAATCGCAACTTGTCCCGGTTCGCCCAGCAAACAGCGGGTTTCGTCCCACCGCGCGGGAGCATCTCGGAAAATCTGCAAAACGTCACGCGGGAGCGATTCGAAAAATTCCGGCCGGTCCGCGTAATGGATGATGCCCGAGGTTGCGATGATGGAAGCGGCGAGCTCATGCGCGGCGGTGGTTGTCCGGACAAACTTTTTCGGCGAGCACGCGACCGGAGTGACATCCATCGGCCCGACGGCGTTCCGGGTGAATGGCAACACGGTATTCAATTCCGCCGCTTTCCCAGGGTAACGGGGCTCGTAAAAATAGGACTCGGTGCCCAATACCGACTCGCAGGTCAAATAATTCGGCCACGTGCGCTGCCAGCCGCGTGGAATGGTGGAACCGTGCAGATTCACCACCAGCTTGCGCGCGGCCGCATCCATCATCAGCCTCTGCTGGACGGCGATGGTTTCCTGACGATCCGAGCACCAGAAATCCACCTTCACGCCGCGCGCGCCCGCTGCCACCATTTCATCCAGTTTTTTCATGCTCCGTTCCGGATCATAAGCCTCGGGGGCAGGCAGCCAGACCAGCGGCATCACTCCCTTGGAGAGAGCATGACTCGCGATCGTCTGCAATCCCGGCTCCCACCAACCCGCGTCAAACAGGGTGTATTCCCAGTGCATTTTCGCGGCGAATCCGGTGAACTCATTGAAGCGTTCCTCCGTCGCCGGCCCGTCGGGATAGGACCACCAGGCCCACGACGCACGGCCCGGTTTGATCCACGACGTGTCGGCGACGCGTGACGGGGCCGCCAGATCGGTGACGAGTGTCGCGGTGGCGATGTCACCGGCGGATTTGCCAAGCACCATCACGCGCCAAGGCATCGTCCACGGTAAAGTATAACGGGGTTCCGGACCCAATTTGCCGGCGTGACCTTTCGTGGCTTCGTCAGCCGCGGGAAAGGCGATACGGTATATTCCTCCGGACGAATCACGGCCCAGATGGCACGCGCAATAAGCTTCGTCCGTCCCGGATTCAGTCAGCAAGACCCAGGTCTCCGCCCGGGGAACCTTGAAGAGCGCGGGGAAAGCCCAGCCCAGGGCCTTTGCACGGGAATCCGGTGGCGGATCGCCCGGCGAAACGGGGAAATAAAAATCCTCGTAGGCAGGCGTATAGGTTCCGGCGGCGTGATAGGGCTGCAACCAGCCGCGGGCGTCGGCCGGGAGTGAGAAGCCCGTTGATTCGGATTGGATAACGTGAATCCCGTCATTGGTTCCGGTGAACCGGTAACGGAAAGCGACACCCTCATCACTGGCCGCCAGGTCGATCTCAATCGGGATATGGTTGGTATTGCGAAACGCCAGGCTGCGGTGGTTCAGGGCGTGATCCACGCGCGGCCGGGGGCCGGCAAACAATTCATACTTTTCCCGCCGTGTTTCAAGTTCCCCGGCGTGATCAAAAGTGAGCGAACGTTCGAAATCCTGATCATCGCGACGCAGGCCTAGCGGCGAGTTCTGGATCACGTTCTTTCCGGAACGCGACACCTGATAGGTCAAATCCCCGGCGGCCCCGAGTGAAATGGAAATGGCACACCGACCGTCAGGCGAAGCCAGCGACCACGGGCCGGCCTCCCCCGCGGCCAGAAGGCGCCCGGTCAGACAGAACGGCAATACCACCAACCATGGGTAGACCCCGCCATTTTTTCCGAACCTTGAAAACACGATGGATTATCCAGTGGGTGATGATCACGGACCGAGCTCGATGACCGAGGCTTCGAGGCCTTTCGAGCAGGACGGCAAGATTCCATCACGCATCAATTCTTCGCCCGGGAACGTCTTGCCTTCCTGCGGCAAGACGGCACGCCCGGGGGCCGGATTGAGTTCGTGGACTGTATAGCGCTTGGCCGGGTCGAGTCCCTGCGGATGCGCCGGCGTGTTTTGGCCGTCCTTCAATTGAAATACAAACATGACCGACCGCGCGCGGTCTGGTGAAACGAAATTGAGCGCACCTCGGATCGTTTCATGCGGATTCTCCAGACGATATAATTCGCCGAGCTGGGTCACGTCGCGGATTTTTTGGTAAGCGCCGATCGCGCCAGCGCAAATGGCCTTGTCCTCGGCCGACAGTTTCACGAGGTCGAGATCCATGCCAAAACGCGCGCTCATCGCCACGCTGCAGGCGAAGTGCATCGGCCGGTTGCCCATATGGGTGACATGGCTGGCCATGGCCATTGCCGGGAAAAAATAGGAATAATCCCATTGCATCGGCACGCGCATGACCGGGTCGGTGTTGTCGCTGGGCCAGAATTCGTCGAAGTATTTCAACGCGGCGTAGTCCACGCGCCCGCCGCCGCCGGAACAGAGCATCAATTCCGTCTCCGGGAAAGTCTTCGCCGTCTTATCCATGAGCGCATGGAGTGCGTTGACGTATTCAATCCCTAGATGCGACTGCCGGTCAGGTGCCAGATAAGTGGAACCCGGCTGCGTCAGGTAGCGGTTGCAATCCCATTTCGCGTACGTGATGCCCGGCACGCTCAGGATGTCCTTGATGGTGTTCCATTCAAATTCCTGCACTTCGGGCCGCGTGAGGTCGAGCACCAGTTGGTTGCGCTGCAATTCCAATTCCCGCTTTGGCTGGCGGATCACCCAGTCTGGATGTTGCTCGAACAGTTCGCTTTTGGGATTCACCATCTCCGGTTCGATCCAGATGCCGAAACGCAGGCCGCGTTTCACGGCTTCCGCGGCGAGGGGCGCTAGTCCGTCGGGCAACCGCTCGCGATTCGGCTGCCAATCGCCCAGCCCGGCATGATCACTCACACGCGGGTATTTGTTCCCGAACCAACCGTCATCCAGCAGGAACAATTCCGTGCCGATTTCCTTGGCCGGATCGTAAAGGCCGGTGATGCGCTTGAAATCGAAATCAAAGCCAGTGGCCTCCCAGTTGTTCAACAGCACGGCGCGGGTTTCGTGGCCGTTGCGCATGCCGAAATCCCGCGCCCAGCGATGCAGCTTGCGGCTCATCCCCCCGAGGCCGTTCGTGTTCCAAACCCAGATCATCTTGGGTGTGGTGAAAGTTTCACCGGGTTTCAAATGATATGCCGAAGCAAACGGATTCACGCCGCACAAGGCCCGGACGCCCTGGCCATTGTCATCGAACGCGCATTGGAAACTGCCGGACCATGCCAGCGACCCGGCGAGAACGCGACCGCTGTTCTCGGCTGGCGGGCCGTCCAGCGACAGCACAAAGGACGGATTGCGAAATTGATCCGCCCTCACGCCGATCCTGGAGTCCAGAACTTTCGTCCCCGGCGTGATGGATTCCGTGATCGGAGACAACATCTCCTTCGCCCAGTCGCCAAAAAAATGGGTCAGATGGACACCCGTTGCCGGAAGCAACAGCGCTGTCGAAGCCACCCGCTCCAATATGACCGGGCCCGATTCATGATGAACAATCTCCGTCCACTGTTCCACCACGTCCCGCTCATGGTCCGCCAGGAAATTCAACGTGACGGCCAAGGGATATGCCGGATCGTGCAGTTTGATTTGCGTCAGCTCGCGACCGGTGCCGGCGCTGGTCCGGATGACGCCTTCAAAAATCAATGCCGTCGACGTGTTGCCATCGGCGTGGACGGTTTGCAGCGCTGGTTCCCAGATATAACCATCGCCCGCCTGGGGGTAGGCTTCGTCGTCGCGTTGGAGTTCCTCATTCACATCCGCTACGCCGACCGTGCGTTGGTAGAGTCGGCCATCGTCACCCACTTCAAAGTTCACGGCAAAGTCCTTGGTCCGAACGCTGAATTTCTCATACGGCGCGAGCGCCGGTGGATTCGCCGCACCATCCTGCATGGTGATGCCGGCATCCGCCCAATCCGCGTGATCATTGCCCGTGCCGTCGCCACCGTCCGTCACGCGCAGGCCAAGAATCTTCACGCCCGCCAGATTCACATCCACCGGAACCGCCGCTTGTCCGCCTTTCATGACGCCGCTCCGCCACAAGACAACTCCATCGCCCGAGACAATGAACTCCACGCTGCCCCGATTCCCGCCGCCATCGTCCACCCCGACTTCCGCCGTGAAACGCGTCGCCTTGCCATCCAGATTCACCCGGAAATTGCTGGCCGCGTGGGTGCCCACACCGCGCGCGAATTTTTTTCCGCCGATGCCGAGCGGTTTTCCGGCCACGCCGAGATCCGCCTTGGCATCGCTCCAGCCAGCGGTCATCCCCTTGAGATCCAGCGATGAAAGGGAAACCGTTTCGGCAAACACGGGAGCCACGACGGACATTGCCACAAGCACAATTGACCGGCCCATTCTTGTTTTGATTTTCATACTTCCGAAAAAGTGCGCGGCCATTTCACCAGACCTTGATCAGCATGACACCGTGACGGGGCACCACGGCGCTGAAAGCATCCTTGAATTTGCCAAGGTCTTGTTGCCGCCACAAGTCGCGGGCGCTTAATTCCCCCTTGAGGCCGAGGTCGGACCACTTGATCTGGACCTGGGTTTCCGTTTCACCAAGATTGAACAGACCGACCGCTTTGGAACCGTCCGCCATATCCTTGGCGTAGACGCAGGTCCCTCCGTTTTTGACAACAGTCATCGCTTGCTTGCCCAGAGGGTCTTGATCCACGGCCAGCACTTCGTCATTCGTCAAAAGACCCAAGGTAAACGGATCGAGTTGCGTCATGTCGCATCCGATGAGCAGCGGCGCCGACAGCAGACACCATAGGCTGATGTGCGTGTATTGTTCGTTCGGGGTCAGGCGGCTCGGGTGCAAATTCCCCCACCCCACCTTGCCGACGATCAACATGTCCGGATCGTTCCAGTTTCCCGGCCCGGCGAACGGGGCGGCGGTATCCTGCCGGAAGCCAATTCCACTCATGCTGCTCCAGGTGTCAATGATGTCGCCGGTCGTTCGCCAGGATTGGCCGCCCACGGATGCGCCCCATTGCCAGACATTCAATCCGCCGTACTGGCAAAGGCTGTAAACAATATCGCGCGGCTGTTGCTTCAGGAAGTCGCCCATCAGGAGGTAAGGCACTTGCGCCGGGGTCAACGCGGTTTCGCAGTCGGTCACCACATCATGATAGGTGCAGAGATCATACTTCAGATAATCGAAGCCCCACCTGGCGTACTGCTCGGCGTCACTTTGTTCGTGCTGCCAGCTACCCGTGCAACCGCCGCACGTCCATGGACCGGGCGAAGAATACAACCCCGCTTTCAGACCAAGGCCATGGATGTGGTCCGCCAGTCCTTTCATGTCAGGGAACCGGCTGTTCGGGACGACCTTACCCTGGGCATCGCGAAACTGACCTTGCAAGGTGGGATCTTTCGAATCCCGGTGATTCTGCCAGAAATCATCAATATTGATATATGTCCAGCCGTGATTGATGAGGC
>CAXTTX010000038.1:0-9550 GCA_964247045.1 uncultured Verrucomicrobiales bacterium
GTTTCGATATCGAGCTTGAGGCCAAAAACGATGTCGCTGCTCGTCTGGGTCCCCACCGCATGCTGTTGGTGGACAGCGACGGCAAGCACGTTGTCCCCGGCAACCAGCAACGAGGAATCAAAGGTGGTGGATTCCTCAACCGCGTCGCCGACATTGCCTGTGGATATCGTCGGAAAATCGACCGTCCCCGTCGGCATCCTGAGCCGCGAATTCGGGATCTCCTGACCGTTGAGATAAAAAACGGCCCCGTCGTCCACCATGAAGGCAGCCTTCAAGGTGATGCCCGAAAGCGGCCCGTTCCAAGTGAAATGGCGGCGGAAATAAGTGGTCTGGAACGGGCGGTTGGAATTGGTGGCATCCGTCGGACAGGCCGTGGTTTTGACGAATCCCGAAGTCGAAGACAGAGCCGCCGTCTCGGTGTAGATGAGTTGTCCGCCGCTGACCCATGCGGAGTCATCGAACGTAGTAGCTTGGAAAGTGGAGCTCAGATTGATGTTGGAGGCCCGGTATTTCCAAGCGGCGTTCGCCGGGATGAGATTGGTCGTCGTCACGGTTACACCGCTGACTCCCGGATTCGGACCACCCGGTGTCGGCTGGCTGAAATAGGCGAGATCCGATCCCCCGTTCGGAGTCCGGCCTTGCGAAATGTCCGTCGTCTGCGGCCCATAGACCACGCTGTCGACCAAGTTGAGTCCGCTGTCAGAGAAGCCGATTTCACCTTGTTCAGCGGAGAGCTTGAAGCTCACGTGTTCCGGTCCTTGTTCCGTGTCGCCATCCGCCTTGAAATAGAAGTATCCGGCTGGCGCGACGAAGCTGAGCGGCACGATTGTATGCCTTTGGGGATATTCCACCGGGTTATCACTCAGGTAACAATTCCCGACATTGACCGGCAGCGTCGCGGGATTGAAAAGTTCGATGAAATCATTCGTGAACAACGTGTCGGCACTCGCCAGCCACTCATTGATCTTGATCCCGGAGACATCACCTTGCGCCGCCACGATATTCGCGCCGCCGAAAGTGGGACGGCACATGTCCCAAACCCCGTCGCTTTCCCGCCGGCCGATGGACGTATCCGGAAGTTGCGCGCCAAATGAAATGCTGTCCGCAATTCCGCCGCCCGCGCCGGCGGACCTCGTCAGTATCAGGGAGTCGCCCGTTTCACTGAATGCGAAACCCGTCTTCGGAGCCGGTACTGCACCGGAACTGCTCGCATGGATCACCAACCGCGCCCCCGCCGGGAGCGTGGTGCCGCCAGGGATCGTGTATTTGAAAGGCAACGCGGCATCATCCGTTAGCCCCCAGCCCGATAGATCCGCAACCGCCGCTCCCTCGTTCCGCAATTCCAGCAAATCCGGAAACGTGCTGCCATAGGCGAGCGTCTCCGTGTTCTTTGCCAGGATTTCACTGATCCTCACCAGTGGGGCCGCGGCGGGTGGAGTGTAGGACGAATCGACGGTCCAGGTCGCGGTAGTCGGGATCGCCGTGGTGCCGAAATCCGTATCATCCTGATAGAACCCGGCGTCGTTTTTGCCGGACACCTCCAGAACCTGCTGCCCGTCCGCCAGGCCCGACAACACCAGCGTGATTCCCACCGGAGTTTCGGCGCTCCACCCCCCGCCATTGAGGCGCCATTTGTAATGAGTCCATCCGGAGCCCGACGGCCATTTGCCAGTGCCCGTGGGGATGGGATTTCCCGACAAGAGGGTTCCCACCGAAACGGTGACACCATTGAGGTTTGTCGTCCCGACGGGCACTCCTCCCAGGCTCACACCGGCCGGGCGCACGCCACCTTTGTCAGTCCCGTTCGGCCCCGTGCCATTCGCCGGGGAAGCGGTTCCCACACCCAGCTTCTGCCGGATGAGCATGGCGACCCGCTCGTAGTCGTAGGGACCCGGCGTCGGAAGATCATATTCCCCTCCCGCCGCTGCTCCCGGCTTGGTCCGCTTGAGGTCGTTGAACACCGGAGCCACCGCTTCGTTCCCGGATCCGGAGCCGCCCCATGTCGTTCCCGGCGGGAGGATATTGTTGTTGAAGACGACTTTTCCCGCCAGCGCCGTGCCCGGGTAATTGCGGGACAGCGCGGTAACACCATGGAAGATGTTCCCTTCCACAACCATGCCTGCCGCTTCAGCGGTGCCCGTATCCGCGAAGTTCAAAGCCCCGGTGACCCCGTCCTGACTTCCCCTGCCGTTCTGGTCCACCACGGTGTTGTTCAGGAAGGTGTAAAAATTCCCGATCTTCGCCGTTGCCGCCTGATCCACGTCGTAGAAAAGATTTCCGACGACCGTTAGTTCCGAGGTATTTCCCGAATCATCGCCGCCACTGATCGCGCTCGCCGAATCCGGCGACCCTGAACGATGAACATGCATGAAGATATTCCCCTCGATCCAGGCATCCGTGCCGTCCAGATCCAGTTGGTCGTCATCCGAACCGGTAAACACATTGTTCAGAAACTGGATGATCGTCCCGGGACGGTTTCCTCCCGTGAAATCGATCACATCGTTGTAGTCGCCACTCGTGCTGTTGCACTTTCCGAAGAAACTATCCCGGATGATCGCCCTTCCACCTGCGGGAGGGGTACCCGATCCATGGATCCCTTCGAAATAAGATCCCGCGGCGGCATCCGGAAAGATACAGTGGCTGATCACGAACGATCCTCCGTCCAGATTCAGGTAGGACGCGTCCGTGCGGAGCCATTCGCAGTGATCCATCACCAGATTGGAATTCGCGTTCGCGTCCACGGCCGGGCTTCCGCCGAACTCGAAAAAGGCATGCGCGAACCGTGACTCGCCGGCACCCGCCTGCCCGTTGATCACAAGGGTTCCACCGTTGCCGGTCGCTCCGGGTGCGCGCGTGAAACGCACCGGCTGTGCTTCCGTTCCTTCCGCGAGAATACGACCGCCCGCCGCCACCGTGATGCCCGCACCGGATGCCAGATAGACGGTCGCGCCGGGCCGGATGGTCAGGGTGACGCCGCTGTTCACGGTCAGTGCCGCCGTCACCTGATAAGGGCCTCCCGCGGCCGTCCATTCCGTGTTCACGGCAAGGGCCCCGGAGACGGATGCGACGGTGCCATCATCGTACCAAACATCCTTGTAGGTCCTTTCGAATTCTGTTCCGTTGGCATCAAATGCCTGGATGAGAATCCGGTTCAAACCCGGAGATAAGGTCACGTTGTCGGCCTGCCAGCCACCGATGCTGGTGGAGAAGGTGGAAACGGTCGTCACTTTCCACGGTGCGTAGGCAGCGGAAACCCCGTTGACCTTCACGCTCGCCGTGCGGGTGCAGTCCGCTTTACCAGCAAGGTTGCAAGCCGCCGCCGTGCTTCGCGGATAGCCGCTGGTCACGGGCAGTGCCACTCCCGCCGTGGTGGACGCGCTGACGCCAGACAAAGATGTTGGCATCACACTTGCCAGATAGGCCAACCTCGAGGCGTGAAAGGACTTCATCGAGTTGATCACCGTGCCACTCACCAGTCCGGACAAGGTCTCTTCCGCCACCGCGCCGAAGGTCGCGGCACTGAGGGGTCCATCGACAAGTCGCTTCACCTCGGCAAGATATTCGCGGGCGAACCGCGGGTGGATCAGGAAGGGATGCAGGGGCGTCGGCGGATTCCCGGAGGTATCTCCCCTCGCCGCCAGGAAGAGGCTGTGCGCGGCACTTGACCCGCTGCTCCGGCCGAAAATCGAGTCCATGTCATACGCGATGAATCTCGCCCGCGGATCGGTGACGCCGAAGTAGAGGTAGTAGTCATCCCCGTCGCCATTCGCGATGTTGGTCTCCGTGTTGTCCGCGATCGCGTTGACGGCGAGAAAGCGCAACCATTGCGCCGTGTCTCCCGCGTCCGTCACTGCGGCCTCATAGTCTCCGGTGTGGGTGGCGGTGTAGCTCGCCGGCACGGAGGTCCCCTTCGCCAGGATCTTGGTAAGGCCTATCAGATCGGACCAGCGGTCCTCGCTCGTGTTGGTTTCCTTGGAATAATTCACCCGATAGGGCGTGGGATCCGCGGTTTCAGCGGGTATGCCGGCGCTCTGGTCCCGCAGGTTGCCGCCGCCGGTGGCATCATTCCGCCGGACACCATAGAGGTTGCCGGAGCTATCCAGCGGAAAATGATGATCCGCGAAATCCGAGTTCTGAACTTCGTTGGCCACGTAGAAGCCATACGCCGGCGCACCCACACCCGCCAGATTGGAGCCGTTGACCCGCACCTGCACGGCGCGGGACTCGGCCATGGCCAGCCCCGCGCTCCGAAAAACGGCACTGCCCGCAAGCTGATAGGGAGTGTTCTGGGTGTTCAGATTCAGACCGGTCACACCCTTCCAGGTGTCCGCGTTCGCGAACCCGATATGATAGCTCTGGGGCAAAAGGCTCCTGCTGCCATGGCCCCGGTTCCGCACGCCGGCCAGGTAACGGGTTTCCGTACCCGTCCCATCCATGCTGATCCAGGTCGCGTTGAACCTCGAATGGCTATATGTTTGGTCGTTGGCTTCCCCGGCATTGTAAGCATAAGGTGGCGCTCCCGTATCCGAATTGATGCTGGATAGCTCCAAGCGGTCGGCTTCCCGAAGCACGATCCGGTACAGCGGTTGGGCGCCTGCAAAGGACGAGTCATCCACCTGATAGAGACAATTCTGTGACTGCACCGGCGCTCCCGCGAGATCCAGCGCCGGAGCGGGCCAGGTTCTCGCCAAAGCCCCATCGCTGGCAGAGAAGTAAAACTCCACCACGGTGCCGCTGGCACGGGGCAAAAGCGTCGCGCTGAAATAGCCGTCACCGGCCG
Organism: uncultured Verrucomicrobiales bacterium; assembly: GCA_964247045.1. GTDB lineage: Bacteria > Verrucomicrobiota > Verrucomicrobiia > Verrucomicrobiales > Akkermansiaceae > Luteolibacter. The sequence goes on from CAXTTX010000038.1 coordinate 4,781, forward strand.
CAGCATCGCCGTGGGTACCGTCATCGAACAGGGGAGCCGGGGAAAAGGTAGCTATCCCGTCGTTCCGGAAATACAGGGTTACCATCGGGGCGACTCCATGGTCATCCCTTACCCGGCAGGTAACCGTCACATTCTGCGTCGATTTCGGGATAATGGGAAAATGCTCTGCCTCGTCGATAACCGGCGCGATGTCCGCCAATGCCACCGAGTTCACCGCTCCGGGAGTGCCCTCCGGGGGCAAACTGGCGGCCCAGTTCTGCCCGATGCTATTTTCGAATGCCGCTTGCATCAGTTCCAACGACTTTCCGAGTCCATCGGCATCGGAACGCCAGGTCCAACCCCGGTGCCCGAAGTCCGGAGGATCCTGACGCCGCCTCTGCGCCCAATCTCCATCATCCGCGTAGTCCACGCTGTCGATCACGCCACCGGCAGGGGTGCGGAGAACCACGTTGTTCGAGGAATTGGAAAGCTTTCCCGTCCACCCGGAAGTGGAAATGTAGGCGGCAACTCCGGGATATTTCGCATGGAACACCAGCGGTTCCGCTGCAACCACCAGAAACCCGCCGGCGCCAATTCCCGTTCCCGCGGGAAAAACGAAACTCACCCCGTTTGTGAATGACCAGTTGCTCAAATCCACGTATCCCGTTCCGCTGTTGAACAGCTCGATGTACTCCTCGGCCTCATTCTCGGATGCGGGGTGATACATGATCTCGTTGATCACGATTTCCCCATGGCAAATGGTCGCCAGCATGCCAAATAGGCATAAGGACAGGAGCAGGGCTTTCATGGGTTTGGGAGTCGAGCTGCCGGGTGCGGGGGCCGGTCGGGTCGTCCGCTTGTTGCGTCGGCATACAATGCAGCGTGCATGATTGCGCACGCTTCATGAGAACTCGATGAGAGGGGAAAAAAGACGGGGTTCGCTCTCAAAAACCGTCAAAACCCGTGACCCGGCAAGATCAATCCCACCGAAGCGGGTAAATCCCGGGTCGAAACGCTCAAGGATCCTCGACGTTCTCCTCGATCACCTCGTTGTCCTCGACCGGGATCGCCCGCATCGCCTTGGACCGTTCCGGCTCGGGTTCTCTCTCCGGTTCTTCCGGCGGAGCTTCTTCCGTGGCATCGCGGCCGGTGTCGAGCGGCTCCACCGGAATGGCCTTGAGCGTCTTCACCGATGAATGGATCGGGCTCTCCGACTGACCGTCCGGGTCGGTCGGCACCTGCTCCTTGTCGGCGTCTTCGGCAGGAGCATTTTCATCCACCACGATCAGCGCCTTCTTCGGCGGGGCGATCGTTTCCTTGATGTCCTCCTTGATGCCTTCGAAAAACCTTTTGACCATGGGCGCCGCCATGCGTCCGCCGGAAACCGTTTCGCCGGGCCTGCCTTCATAGAGCACCGCGAAGGCATAGCGCGGGTTGTCCTCGGGCAAATATCCGGCGAACCACGCGAGCCGCTGGTCCTTCGCCTTCGGTCCCCACTGGGCGGTTCCCGTCTTTCCGCAAAGGGTCGTGTAACTCAGGCCCGCGCCATGTCCCGTACCGCCCGCACCGTTCACAACATCGCTCATACCTTGGTGGACAATCTCGATGGCCTTCGCATCCACACCCAGCCAGCGCTTCCGCTCCGGCTGCACCACCTTGGTCACCCGTCCCCGCGTGTCCTGGATCTGGCGGATCATCTGGAGCTTCGGCAGCGCCACGCCGTTCGCGATCCCCGCCATGGCCTGCGCTACCTGTAGCGGCGAGGCGAGCAGCGCCCCCTGGCCGATCGAAAGGTTCGCCGTGTCCCCGTCGAGGATCGGGCGTTTCTCGACTTTTCTCATCCATTCGTCATTCGGCACCAGCCCCGGAGTCTCGCCGATGAGCGGCAACCCGGTCAGTTCGCCAAACCCGAGCTGGCGGGAAAGATTCAGGAACGAGGCCGGACCAACGTCGATTCCCACCTGATAGAACCAGGTGTTGCAGGAACGGGCCAGCGCCCGCTTCACGTTGATCGATCCTTCCGGCGTCTTCGACCAGTTGTTGAAAACGTGGTTGCCGATCGTGAGCGCGGCCGGACAATAGACGGTGGAAAATTCCGTCACCTTGCCATTGTTCAGCGCGGCCAGAGCGACGATGGGCTTATACGTGGAGGCCGGCGGATAGACCGATTGAAACGCGCGGCTATACAGCGGCGTGGAGGGATCCTCGTTCAGCTTCTTGAAATCCAAGTCGCTGATCCCGGGAATGAATCCGTTCAGGTCGAAGGACGGCCGCGAGGCCATCACCAGCACTTCCCCGGTCACGACATCCACGACGACGAAGGCCCCGCGGCGGCATCCATCGCGCAGGGTTTCCTCCGCGAGCTCCTGCCATTTCCGATCCAGCGTCGTGACCACGGTGCCGCCCGGACGCGGGCGCTTCACCTGCTCTTCCAGCAGCTTGTTCCCGTTCTCGTCGAAGAGCAGCCGTTTCATTCCCGGCTCGCCGGTCAACTGCGTGTCAAAAATCTTCTCCAGCCCCGCGCGACCCTCCGTTTCTTCCCACAGCGGCTCATTGAAATTGATCGGTCCGGTTGGCAGCTTCCCGACGCTGCCGGAGTAGCCGATGATGTGGGCCGCCAGCTCGCCACCGGGGTAATAGCGGCGGTAAACCGGATGCAAAATCAGGCCCGCCGTCAGTTTCGATTGGACGCCTTGGGCCTCCTTCTCACTGAGTTGGCCGGTCACCAGCAAGGGCAGCCACCGGCGGTGCCGGTAGTGGTCGTAAATCTCGTCGTCCGTCTTCGGGACTTGGTTTTTCACCAGCAGTTGGAGCGCATCCAGGCGCGTGCGCGCCCAGTTCACCACGAAATCCTTGTCCGCGTTCTCAAATTGCCGGAATTGCAGGCCGATCTGATAGGCCATCCGGCTCTGCGCGAAGGCTTCCCCATTGCGGTCCACGATCTGCCCCCGCGGCGCGGGAATCTTCAGCGTGATCACCCGCGCGTCCTTGCGGTTGTTGATCGCCCCATCGCTCGCGCCTCGGGCGGCCGGTGCGGAAGCGGGAGCCGCCGGAATCGGAACTCCGCCCGGCGTATTGTTAGAGACAATCGCGGGCGCGGACAGGTTCTGCGCGCGAAGCGGCAGCACCGCGATGCACGAAACCAGGGCGATCCGTCGGAAAGGCGATGTCTTCACCATGTGGGTTCGGGGAGGCTAGGTCGGTTTCAGGGGCAAGGCAACGCTCAATCCCACCCCTCTTCGTCCCATTCGGAAACTGGCGTCCGGATGCCTTTCACAATCTCGGTCGGCAGGAAAACAAACTCATCCTGCCGCTTTTTCGAAGGATCCATGCGGAAATTGACCGTTTTCCGCTCCTTCTTGCCCGAGCTGACCACCGTGAGGTCCACGGAAACGTCCAAAGCCCCGTCTTCCTCGGATTTCACCCGCAGCTGGCCCGGGATCGGGTATGCCGCCCGCTTGACCGTGGGAGCGTCCTTGGCCGGCTTGAAATCCGCCCGTTTTCCCAAGTGGGCCGCCGGATACCATTCATCCCGCTTGGTTTTCGAGGTGCGAGTCCGGATCCGGTGGACCACCAGATACTCGTGGCCCGGTCCGCCGGTGGCCTGGATGCGCCAGCGGAAGGGTCCCTCCAGGGTGGCAAAGGCCGCGGAATAGACCATCGCGCTCACCGCGATGCTGCCGTTGGCGGTCCCTTCCGGCTTCACCTGCAGGCGGATGTCCGCCCCGTTGACCTTCACCGGCGGCGAGGAGGCACCCTTCTCATAGGTGTTCTTTTTCGCGTTCAGGCTCATGCAACTGCCCAGTGGCAGGACAAAAAGGAGGCAGACAGCCGCCCTTGCGGGGACCCAGAACCCGTGCATGATGCCCGCGATGAATGATTGGAATTTCATGGCCGTGGTCATCCTGGTTGGCCTGTTCCTGCTTTGGAAGCTGGAATTCGCCGCCACGCTGCTCAACCTGAAGGCCTTCCCGACTACCGTCCCGAAGCCGCTGGAAGACCTGATGGACGGTGCGAAACTGGACAAGGCCCGCGAGTATCTCGCCGTGAACGCCCGCTTCGGCATCATCCAGTCCAGCGTTTCGCTGGCGGTCCTCTTGATCTTCTGGATGTTCGGCGGCTTCAGCTGGCTGGACGGCTGGGCACGCTCGCTCACGGATTCTCCGATTACCGCCGGCCTGATCTTCCTGACCCTCTTGTTCCTCGGCCAGGGGCTCATCGAATTGCCCTTCTCGATTTACGACACCTTCGTGATCGAACAGAAATTCGGCTTCAACCGCTCGACACCCGCGACCTTCATCATGGACCGGGTGAAAGGCCTCGCCCTCGCGGCGGTCCTCGGCCTCCCGCTGCTGGCCGGGGTCTTGTGGATCTTCGGCCATGTCGAAAACGCGTGGATCTGGGCTTGGGCGCTGGTCACCTTTTTCCAGCTCCTGCTGACCTACCTCGCGCCATCGCTGATCATGCCCTTGTTCAACAAGTTCACCCCCATGCCGGACGGCTCAAACGCAATCCTCTGATAGCTCGACACTGGGCGAAATATGCGGCTTCCCCCTCACCGGCGTCTTCGTGATCGACGGCTCGAAGCGCTCCACCAAGGCGAACGCCTTCTTCACCGGGCTGGGCAAGCGCAAGAAAATCGCCCTCTTCGACACGCTCGTGGACAAGAGCACCCGGCCCGAGTTGCTCGGCGTGCTCGCCCATGAGATCGGCCACTTCCGCTGCGGGCACATCAAGCAGCGGCTCTTCGTCGGCATCGATTTCGTGCGCCGCTACCCGCTCGGCTTCGCC
>CAXTTX010000038.1:9560-19822 GCA_964247045.1 uncultured Verrucomicrobiales bacterium
GCTCTTCGTCGGCATCCTGCAAACCGCCGCCATCTTCTTCCTCCTCGGACTCGCCACCGACCCCGATGGCAAGTTCGCCCGGCTCTTGTTCGATGCCTTCGGCGTGAAGCAAATCTCCCCGCACGTCGGCCTCGTGCTTTTCAGCATCCTGCTGGAACCCGTCAGCAAGCTGCTTTCCGTCCTGGCCAATGCCTGGTCGCGCCGCCACGAGTTCGAGGCGGATGCCTACGCCGCCAAGGTCACCGGCGACGGCGCGGCCCTCGGCGAGGCCCTCAAGAAACTCACCGCGGATCATCTCTCCCACCCCTCCCCCGCCCCGCTCCGCGTCTGGCTGGACTACTCCCACCCGCCGCTCATCCAGCGCCTGGAGGCCCTCCAAGCCTCGCGCTAACAGCCCCCTAACCGGTAGCCCACCCCTCCCAACACCACCGCACCCTTCACAAACCCGCTGCACCCCTCCCAACACCACCGCACCCCTCCCAACGCCAACCGCGCCCATCTTCCAACGCCAACGGCCTTGCGCCCACGGGCCCCGGGTTGGCGCGAGCGGGAACCGCGATGCGCCTACCCCGGGTAAATGCCTGGAATATCCGAACCACAACGTGGTTCCGGCCTTCATCCGGGCAAGGGTTCCGCCACGCCTTCAAATCGCAATGGCAAACTTCGGGCCGGTCAGGCCGCTGGCAGCAAAGGCGTCGAGGATCGTCGCCCTTTGCCCTGCCGTATACCTCAGCCGTACCAAACGATCGGCCCTGACAAATTCCTCATTCATAGCATTCATAGCTTTCAGAGGTATGACAACTATGACCTAGCACTCACAGACCATTCAGATGGCGGTCCGGACCACGCTTACTCCTCGCGAATAGTTGGCCAAAGAGATCAGACCTGAATCCACGGCACCGATGGTTCGGGTTAAGGGTTACCTGAAGGATGTCCTGGAGCGACTACCCTACAAAGCAACGAAAGGACTTGGCACGTTGCTGCCGGTGAACTGGAAACCTGGGCGGCAAAACACCGCGGTGATCCTGGACGCGGGGTGAATCCGACTCGTCAACCGGGGCTGCATGGAGCGCATACCGGACGGCCTTGAATGAGCCCTGCCAAATCGATGTGCCCGATCTGGCAAGCATCTCCGCGCCCAAATTCCAAACTCGCGGAAAATGTGAAAGATCGCTTGTTTCGATCTGATACTAACGACCCCGTTCATTCTTCAGAAGCGAAGGGCGCCGGCTAACCAATCGTCGAGGGATTTAAATGGTTCAACCGTGGCGCAAATTAACATGAATTTCCACGGATCAACTGGCCATGCTGCCAGTTGAAGATCAATCCAGCCAAATAGAATTTTCACTAACGGGCTAGCGGATTTCAGCATGAACGGCTCATCATCGGGAGATCGGGACTGGAATATCCAAAATTCCCGAATCACATTTCCCATTTGGATCTTGCCTTACCTAACAAATTAGGAAAATCTCATACGTTGTTGTTCACATTGAATCACGCCATCCTCCCCGAGTATGATCCTTGGCAATATCCTCTGCTATTCGACAACTCCCGAGCATCGCTTCCGGAAAGATTAACATGGCGGACTTTCTAGAAGCGCTTATGCCGGCAATGCAGCAGAGGGCAATGCCACCGTGGATTTCGATTATCCTCTACCTCCATCGCGATGGTGTCCGCATCTCTTGGAACCAATCCGGCAACGCCTGGAGCCCGGCCCGACCAAGACTGCCTTCCCCCGCATCGACAATCTATCGTCCGTCACCACGGTGGATCTCTTGGGCAATGGCACCGCGTCCCTCGTCTGGTCCTCCCCACGTCCCGGCGATGCCCACAGCCCATGCGTTACATCGACCTCATGCGCGGCCCGGCCTGGCCTGCACAGAGGCATCCTACCGAGACCGACATGCTGGCCATATTCGCGCAAATTGAATCACAACTCCACGCCCAACTACACCCATGAGCACAACAGCTAACGAAGAACTTTTCCGGTATGTCAGAGTGCGCGGCCTTACTCGCGCTGGATTGGAGAAGGCGAAAGTCGTCACTCCTCCAGCCGGCCTGCGATACCAAGTCCTCGCCCAGAGACCTGAAAGTGCCGGTGGAGGAATAGGCCTACCACTCAACCGAGCTAGCACCCCGGATCTTGGGACAAACAAAGAGGCGCTGGCTCGCCTGGAGATTGCAGACAAAGCCGTAAACGGCGAGCTAAGCATCACCGAGCTGATGAGTAACCGTGTTTCGCTCAGTGACGAAGCTGTTGCTTGGGTTTGGGATAGTCTTGGCCTGGCTCTATTGGACACACGGCGTCATGACGAAGTCCAAGGGTGGATGAATACCCTTCGCATCCAATCAGTCCACTCAGAGCAAGAAACTGCTAATATGAGGCCAGAAGTCAACACGCTCGAGGATGCGACGGCGTTGCTCCGGTCCGTGCAAATCCATCTCCCAACGTTTCGCACGGAGAATTTAACCAGTGACACTACCAGCGCGCTTGAAGCGAATCCAGGCCACCCCGGCGATGACCATTCAGATGCACCCGCCCACGACCACCTGCTGGCCGAAGTGCACGATCTGAGCAAGCTGCTGGATGAGCTCCACCTAGCACCGATAAAGCAAGTTGAAGAGCCCTTGGCAGCCAACGTGGTCGCTGCGATGGCGGAGTCTCAAGCCCTCGCTCAAGAACAGGCCCTGGCGTCCGAACCCAGGAGACCGTTCTGGCAACGGTGGTTTTCTCCCGACCCTGAGCCGCCCCCTCCTGCGCCTCCTCCAAAGACGCAGCTAGTCCTTAGACAGGATACCTCGCGACTAAGTGCGGATGCGCATACGACAATAGCACGTTTGAACCTAGCCGCTGCTGAGGCCCCCGAGATTCAGAGAGCTGCTGAGAAACGTATCCACGAATTATCTGCGCTGCTCGCGGCTAGAACGCTCCCGCACACCAGGCTTTCGGTGCGAAGTGGCATGATTCTACAGATCAAAGAGGACTTTCACACCATGGCCGGCGAGCACGGGGCCCCGAAGGCGCCAACCAGGTGCTCAGTGCGAGTCAATTCGGTAGCCGAGTTCATCCGCGTTGAGCAGACTTTGGATAAATATCTCGCCGGAGAACTCTCACACATCGAGAACATTTTGCAGGGCGAAATGAAAGAGCGCCTCACCCGCAACCTGACTCGCTCCGAACAAACCTTGGTAGAGGAGTCCGAGCGTGAAGAGACCACCGAGAGAGAGAATAAGACGGATACTCGATTTGAGATGGAAAAGGAGTCTGAAAGGGCTCTGAAGGACTCCGCGGAAAAACATGGCGACATCTCCGCCTCACTCTCGGCCACCAACGGAACTGCAACAGTGGTGGTGGAGGGCAGCTTGGGCTTCTCCACTCAGACCTCTAAGGAAGAGTCGGAGAAGTCAGCCACCAAGTTCTCGCAGAACGTCACCACGCGAGCCCTGGACCGTGTGAAGAAGCGAGTCTTCGAGCAGCGAACCACCCGTATGCTCAAGGAATTCGAAGACACATCGCGGCATGTGCTCGATAACCGTGGCGGAGATGGCCATGTCGTCGGTGCCTACCGCTGGGTGGACAAGATCTACACGGCGCGCGCCATGAACTATGGCAGCCGCGTCGCCATTGAGGTTTTGGTGGAGAATCCAGGACGATTCCTTCGCCCGCTGCAGGGACAGCATGACACCCATCTCCCACCGCCACTCGATGATCAATCGCATCCAGTTGGGGCGTTGAACAGCGCATTTGACATCAAACCGACAAATTTCACTTACTTCGCCGCTCTATATGGAGCCGACGTCAAGCCACCCCCGGCAAGAACAACCTTTGTAACAGCGGGAAAGGCCCAACAACTTGATGGAAACCCAGCGCTTCACGAGGCCGACGAAGTTGAAATCCCGGAGGGTTACAAAGCAGTCCATTTCTGGGGGACAGGGTTCAACCGGGAAGCATATGGCAAAAAGGACATCGTGCGGGTTTACGTGGGAAATGTGTTCAGAGCACTAGTGCAGCAAGGCATTGTTGACGGTGCCCTACCCGCTTACACTGGAATGCTCGCATACGGCCTTCAGAGTCTCACACTTGGTTATACTTTCGTCCTTTCTATCGAGTGCGAATTGCTGCCTGAAGCGTTCGAAGCCTGGCAACTCGCGACCTACCGCAAAATCAGGGATGCCTACGAGCAGGCCGTGCACGATGCCCACCAGTCAGCGGCACAGGAGCAGGCGCGTCAAGGGATCAACATTCAAGGGCGCAATCCCCTGATGAACGAGGAAGTCATCCGCACGGAACTCAAGAAGGCCGTTATCTCGGCCTTGTGTGTCGGCGAACCCTTCTGGCTGGATGAAGGAGTCTATGAGATATGCGAAGCAAACCACACCACACTTCCGCGATTGGACAAGGATGTCTGCGCCAAGCTGAAGCTCGCTTCGTTACTGGAATCTGCCATCGACTGGAAGCTGATGACATACCAACTGCTGCCCTACTATTGGGAGAATGCTTGCAACTGGCAGAACCTCATGGGCATGTCCGACAGTGATCCACTCTACGCACAATTCCTTCAGGCAGGTGCCGGAAGAGTAGTGGTGCCCTTGGCAAACGGGCAGACGGCAGGTCTGGAACTTCTCTACTTCCTGACAACTGGAAAGCGGTGGCAGGGTAGCGATCCACCACCCGTGACAGGCAGTTCCAAAGAATTGGCAGCCATCCTGGAAGGATCCGACGACGACAAAGACTGGCCCCAAGAAATCGGCAAATGGGAAGTCAAAGTGCCTACCTCGATGACCGTTCTGGAAAGCGGAAGCGCCTGTGTGGATGGAGCAGCTGTAGCTGCTAAGCTGGAACCCCTGGGTCAGCCTGGTTCCCTCAAGAGCGGCTCATCGCCAGAATGATCCCATGAGCGCGCCCACGTTCATTCTGGCGTATGCCTCGTCCGAGCAGCGATCCAAGCTCGAAGCGATGATCCACCGCACCTTACAGGGTGGGGAGCTACTGGAGCCACGGGCACTTGTGCTCATCAAATCTTCCCTGGCGCTTTATGTGGTCGATGATCAGGCTCTTTTTACGCCCGGTGATTTACTGCCCGAAGCAGAAGAAGCATTCGGCGAAGATCAAATAACGGCGAAACTGATTGCCGACAAGATTCTAGCGATACTTGACGGGCTTTTTCAAAAGGACTTCAAGGGCCTCCCTCCATTTCTTTGGCGTTATCTCAAGCGCGAACATATACGCACCGAGTGCGCGCGCATCGTAAACCACAATAAACCCGATCACTGGTTTGTATCCTATGAGTTGAAGCTCCAACCCGAGACGGGAGAAATCAACGGCGTCCACGGTACCATCATCGAAATCAGACTGCGGAAAACCACGGCTGGCTGGCGGATCATGGTGCTGCACATCCGTTTCCCGCTGTTGGGCTTTTGCGAAACGGGCGATCCGATATTCCAACAGCACTCAGCACCTCCTCCGCCCGCCAAAGAATCGAAACCTATTCCAAGGAAGAACCTTGAACTCCGTAATTTGGATAGCCTCCAACCGCTTACCCTGGCCGACGGGCTCTTAACTGGAGGTCCGAAGACGGCTGAACCATCGGCAGGAAACATCGCCTCAGACGCACCCAATTTTTCCCACCTGCCCATTGCCTTTGTTTTACCTGCTGCTGGATCGAATCTTGTAGCACCCTATTATTGTATAGGAAAGGACGGTGGCCAGCCCTTGCCCGCAGCCAGGCAGTCTGCCAGACTCATGCTCCACGAAGCCCGGATCGGAACGATGGTAACATTTTCGGCCAGCGTCATGCCCGCCAATCCAAAGGACGGCTGGGTCTTTTTCTGGCGCTATCGGGGCATGGGCGCGGGACTCAAGCGACCATGCGGATGCTTGAGTGGCGAATCGCTGACTATTCAAGCTGGAATGTATGATCTCGATCTGGTCGCCACCCGCTATCAAGTCGTCTCTTGGGAAGGCCAGCGCCTCCGCATTCCCGTCACCTTGCGTCTCAACCGCCTCGTGTGGTCGTCAATGCCGGTCAAGGACCTGCCGGCAGGTCAGGCCGACAGCCTGACTACCCACACCCACGGCGATCCGACAGAGGGCGATCACCATTCAGTCACTGCCTAGCCATGTCCAGCATGAGATGTCATTTTCACGAGCAGGAGTGGGCGCTTACCGTGCCTTGGACCTACGAAGGACTGGAAAAAGGGGAAGAGTTCCCGAGGCCGGAACTACAGCATATCACCAACCTGGGTCACCCCCTGCTCTCCCATCTGGCAATCCCTCACATCGTGCTCCTGCTAGAGCCCAACGATGGTTCAATGACCGGAAAACAGGGGATTACCACGCTTTTGCCTCTTGATGTGGAACATTTCGACGCTGTTTCCATGAGGATGCTTTGGACCCCGGATGCGGGCTCTACCCGTCAGCTTCTCTGGAACAATGATGCCCCAAACGTGAAGTCTGCAGACTCCCCGTATGCGAAGTCCACGCAACCTCCAGCCACTGGCCTCACGAGCAGCCACAAACAAACAGTGTATGGCCACGAGGCGAACAATGATCTGAGCGCCTGGGGCAGCGAATACATCAAGCTGGTTTATGCACTGAAGCACGAGAAGGCAGTCGAATTGCTCAGTCCCCAGAAACCTCCCCAGACACGCTATGACCGGGCCGAGGATCAGTTCCTTTCCAAGCCCGAAGCAAGCTATCTTTGGGTCGAGGTATTGTTCCAATTCGGCCCCTACTCTTCGGATCCACCCCACGAGCCGAGTGGACTGTTGACTTCGGCCCGGTTTGTCCCCGCCATTACATTTAAGACCAATTCGCCCTTGGTGGCCAAGTTGCGGGCTGACATCCGAACTGATCTCGCCATGGACGGACTGCGCAATGAGCTACGGGACTGGAATGGATTCCCAAATCTTGCTGGTGTGTTCCGAGACGCCGAGGGGTTGTCTGCCGTGGATGGCGTGCTCCGTTTCGGAGAACTCGCAGCTTACAATCTCAATCCCATGATAGCCATGGCAAGCCCTTTTGTAGCTTACGCCATAGCTGTCAACGAAGCCCGTCTGAAAACGCCTGCAAGCGCTCCTTTCGCCAGGGTCGAGAAGCCTGTGCCATATGAGATATGCTCCCACGGATGGCGAGAATCGTCCAATACACTCTCGCTCGTCCCTGGGGAGGTCCACTCGCTTCCTGATGGACCCGAGAATTCGGTTTGGGATAACATTCACCTCTGGCCCGGAACCTATGACAAGGACTCGAAGACGGGGACCCCGCCTTTGCCTTCTGCACCGGGGGCCTTTTACAGCCTTCACTGCCACTGGCGCTGGGGAGCCTTTCTGGCTGACTATTGGTATCTATATAACAATGCCGACTTTATGAAGCTAATACGGGCCCTGATGCGGCTGAACGATTCAAGTCCGTTCCTGGCGGAAATGGAGAGCACTCAGGCTTATCAGTGGTTCATGAGTAAGTATTTCAGTATTCTTTCACCAGACAATCTCCACTCCGAATATAAAGGTTTGCAGACCCCGGGGGTGGTGGCGGCCAACATGGGGGGGCCGCTCTTCGACCCGAACTTGCCCAACCAAGAAGTAAAGTTCGCACTGGCGCGGCTATCGCAGTCGGATCTGGTGGCCGGGCACCATCCTCACTTTGATTTCATCCAGCACTTCCTTCAGGATAAGCCTGAAGTGCCAGAGGCTATCGACTCAGGGGCGGACTTGCGTTGGTGGATGAGTTTTGCGGCCCGTCGCGAGCGACTTGCCGGAAAAGATTCCGGAGCTTGGGGCGGCTCTCTCTTCACCGGTGGAACGCACTTCGCCCATAGTATGCACCCTCCAACCGAAGTCTCTCTGTCCCTCTCAGCGCTAAGTGAAGGGGTGGCCGCCTACTATCCGCTGGAAGTCGAACGGCGATGGGATCGATGACCCAGCGATAGCACACGATCAGCCTATAGCCCACATATTTCGTAAACGGGGCCAGTAGTATCAGATCGAAACAATTCAATGCGGACAATTCAATGGGGTCAGTAGTATCAGATCAAAACAAGCGCTTTTTTGGAATCTTCCGCCAGCGTGCGATCTAAGCATGACGGCGCATGCCAGATCATGCGGATCGATTTGGCCGTGCGTTTCAGAGCCGTGCGGATGTTCCTTCCCGGGAGGGATCTGGGAGACGGGTGCGCGCGAGGTTTTCGATACGGCGGAGGCATCATCAGTTGCTTCGCCTGGCCCGCAGCTAGGGTGCTTGGCGGATTGACTCCTCCACCACCCCCGCGTTCCTTTTCCATGATCCGCCTCTCCCAATCGCCGGCATCTTTGATTCAGACGGCTTTTCACCAGCCCTCACCCCTCCGCGGCACCTTGCGGGGGACACGCCGAAGGGATCAGAAGCGCGTCTCGCCCGGTGCTCGTTTTTAATGCCTTTCGGAACCCACAAGTCACAGGGCATTAATCACTAATATCTTTTTCTGATACATTCGATATTGGCAGACGCCCCATCGGTTGAGAGCACCCCTCCGGTCTGGTATTTTTCCCGGCAATGAACACCAGCCGCACCCCCGCCGCCACCAACAGATTCCCCGCTCTCATCGTCCGCCAGCGCGGATTCCCCGCCTCCAATCGTGGCGGCATCCCCTCCGCTCAAACCCGGAACCCAGACCCTCGCCACCACTCCCAGACCGCCCGAATTGCCCCCATTTCCCAAAACAAAACCCCGAATACTTGGCTTTTGTTGCATTTGGCCCCCGCCCCCATCCGATTCGCTTCCCCCGTAATCAAGCAACTGATTACCATTAAGCCACTTGCAAGAATTCGCTCCTTTCCCTCCTTGGCTCGGCCCTTTTGCCATTTTGACAAAAAACGACAAAATCACTGCTGGAACGTGCGGGAACGATACGGATTATGCAAAAATGGGACTCGATTTGTCGCCAATCGTACGGCAAATCTCCCCATTTCCACCCCCCCAATAGGCATCCTTGGCTCGTACCCCCAAGGGGTTCAAACCGGAAAAACCGTTGCGCTCCCGACCTGCCACCCCGGCGGCCACTCCCCCCCGACACCCGCGGCGCGGCGAGGCAGCCACGCTCCGCCGTTAGATCCTCGCCGGCTCATGGATCGAGCCATCCTGAATCACCAGCGTCCGGTCGCCGAATTTCGCGAGGTTCTGGTCGTGCGTCACCACCACCAGCGTCACGCCGTGTTCGGTGGCCAGGTCCATCAGGATCGACATGATCTCCGCGCTGTTCCGGGAATCCAGGTTTCCCGTCGGTTCATCCGCGAACAAGACCTTCGGCTCGTTCACGATCGCCCGCGCGATGGCCACCCGCTGTTGCTCACCACCGGAAAGCTCCGCGGGCAGATGGTCCGCCCGATCGCGCAGCCCGACACGGTCCAAGGCCGCCAGCGCCACGTCGCTCGTGTCCTTGCCGGAAATCGCTCCCGGCACCGCCACATTCTCAAGGGCAGTCAGTTCCGGCAGCAGGAAATAGTTCTGGAATACATAGCCGATCTCCTGGTTGCGGAAGCGCGCCTGCTCCTTGCGCCCCAGCCGGTAGAGATCCGTCCCGGCGATCCGCACGGTCCCCTTCTCCGGATGCTCCAGCCCCGCGAGCGTGTACAACAGCGTCGTCTTGCCCGCACCGCTCGGGCCACAGAGGAAAACCCGCTCGCCCCGCTCGATCTTCAGGTCGATGCCATGCAGCACCTCGATGGACTTCGCGCCAATGCGGTAACTCCGGTGCAGGTCGATGGTCTCGATCATCACTTCGCTCATGCCGCAGCTTGTGGAAACGGCCCGCGCCGTGCAAGCCCCTTGGCTCTCCCGCCACCCGCGTTAGTTTTTCGCCAGGGCGACGACATGCTCCTGCTTGGACTTCACGACCCCGCCGGGCTGCTCCAGGGTGATGACGAAAGCCTGTGGCTGGCTGAGCGCCAGCTTGGCCACGATGGGAATGACTACCCCCGAACCATCCGCCGGAATGTCAAACACGCCGCCGTCCACGGGAGCCTCATCCCGCTTTGGATCGACGATCCAGAGCTGGTATTGGGCGTGTTTCGGATCGTTGGAAGGGATGCCCGACAGGGTCATGTATCCCTTCTGCTGCTGGTCGCTCCAGACAACCTTGCCTGTCGCGGCACCGAAAGTTCCCACTCCTTGGAACGGACGCTCGATGAGATCCCGGGCTTCCGCCCTCAACTTTGCCTCCGCGAAGGCCGGATCGAGCGGGGAATCGCTCCGCGTGCCAAACCACGCGGCCAGCGCGACCACT
>CAXTTX010000039.1:0-19464 GCA_964247045.1 uncultured Verrucomicrobiales bacterium
ACAGAAGATGTTCAAATTCCGCGAGCACGTGGAAATCTGGACCGACTCCACCCGCGGCACCCTCCTCGCCGAAATCAAGGCCAACAAGGTCATCGACTGGTCCGCCCGCTACTTCTCCACCGACGCCCACGGCCAGCCCATCGGCAGCGTCGGCCGCCGCGGCTGGCGTTCCATGTGGAAGGCCCACTACGAGGCCTTCAACCCCGGCGACAACACCCCCGACTTCTCCATCCAGGAGGAAAACGCCTGGTCAAAGGTCGCCGACTCCTTCCTCGGCGAAATCCCCATCATCGGCATGTTCACCGGCTACTTCTTCCACCCCAGCTACCTCGCCTCCCGCAGCGACGGCCACGCCGCCATGCGCATGACCAAGCAACCCGCCTTCTTCGAAGGCAAGTTCAAGCTCGAGAAACTCGGCGACCTCTCCTCCCGCGAGGAACTCAACCTCTTCCTCTCCTTCCTCATGCTCGTTCTGCTGGAACGTCGCAGGGGTTAGACGATGCCGGACAATGCCGGACAATGCCGGACGAGACACTGACATCGGAACTCGCATCCGATCTTGCACTGGATCTGAGTCCCGGAGGGACGGCATAAGGTAGCCGGTGGCGTAAGCCACCGGTTTGTAGTGGAAAGACAATCTGAGCCCCGGCAGGGGCGGCAGAGAGGCAACCCTGGGATGACGTATTCACTTGGAGGTCATTCTAACCGCCGCCCTCTTCCTCCGCGCTCTCCCCTCCGCGACCTTTGCGCCTTCGCGGTTACTCTTTCACCCTAACAGCAACCAGGGTCAGGAAACCACCCTCACCCGCTTCTCCGCCTTCAACATCCCACACCCCGCCGCCACATCGATCCCCCTCCGCTGCCGGAACGTGCATGGAAAACCCGCCGCCTGCAGCACCTTCTGGAACGCATGCCCCGACTTGCTCTCCGTTCCGGCAAACCCACCCGTCGGATTCAGCGGGATCAAATTGATATGCGCGTCCATCCCCCTCAGCAACTCCGCCAACCGCTGCGCCGTCTCCACCGAATCATTCTTCCCCGCGATCAAGGTCCACTCGAAAAAGATCCGCTTCCCCGTGATCCGCCCGTATTCCCGGCAACCATCGATCAGCATCTCCAGCGACCAACGCTTGCTCGCCGGCACCAGCGCCGACCTCTCCTCTTCCGTCGAGCCATGCAAACTCACCGCCAGCCGGTAAGGCCTGCCCTCCTCCGCCAGCCTTAAAATACTCGGCACCACCCCCACCGTGCTGATCGAAATCTTCGACGGCCCGATCCCCACTCCCCGCACGTCCGACAGCGATTCCAGCGCCTCCATCACCGAATTGTAATTGTGCAGCGGCTCCCCCATCCCCATCAGCACCATGTTGCGCAAACGCTTCGTCGGATCAATCGACTTCAGCACCCGTCTCGCATGCAGCACCTGCGCGACGATCTCTCCCGGCCGCAAATGCCGGACAAACCCCATCTGCCCCGTCGCACAAAAAACACAACCCATCGCACAACCCGCCTGCGTGCTCACGCACACCGTGTGGCGCCCGTCATAGCCCATCAGCACCGTTTCGATCGTCTGCCCGTCCCGCAGCTTCAGCAAGAACTTCCGCGTCAGCCCGTCCGTGCTCCGGATCTCGTCCACCACTTCCGGCGCATCGAGAAACCAGCCCTTCCCCTCGCCCACATTCTCCTCCACCCACCGCTTTAGCGGCGGCAGAAATTCACGGCTGCCAAGGTCCAGTTCCCCCTCCCGGTGGATCGCCCGCCACAGCGCCTTCACGTGGTGCCGGATCACCCCCGCCTCGCCCAAAGCCGCCACCAGCCCGGCATAGCCTAGGTCGTGCAACGATCTTTGGGGCAACTCCTTCACGCCCGAATGCAACCCCGCTCCGCAGCACATTCAAGCGCGATCTTAAAACGGTAGGGCAGCCCGGCCCGGGGTGCCGTGGCTTCAAGCGGTAGGGCCGACCGGACCGGTCGGCCGCAGGGACCGCCCCCATCACCATTGGACTCCGCGGAAAGATCCCGGACTCCCCCATGGAACCTCCAGAATCCTCACTTCGATACGCTCGCACAAGAGGGCACAAAGCGGTGTCGAAGGAGTTCCAAGCTCCCTGAAAAAAACGTTTACATCCGTAGACGTTAACGTCTACAGATGTGGTCATGTCAGCCACACCTCGGATCTCTGAGTCGGAATGGAAAGTGATGGAGGTTGTTTGGGCGGGCCCGCCGGTCACAGCGCAACAGGTGACCCATACATTGGGAGAGGTGGAATCTTGGAAATCCCAGACCGTGAAAACGCTCCTGGCGCGTCTGGTGAAAAAGGGGGCCTTGCGTTCGGAATCGGAGGGCAACCGCTTTCTCTATTTTCCGGAAATCGAGCGGCAGGATGCGGTCATGGCCGAAGCGGATTCGTTTTTAAATCGGATCAGTCGTGGTTCGCTGGCTCCGATGTTGGTTCAGCTCGTGAAAGGGCAACGCACCTTGAGCGCGGAGGAAATCGATGCCTTGCGCAAACTTCTTCATCACAACGAGAAAGGAAAGAACCTGTGACCAACTGGATGGAAACTTTAGGGTTGGCATCCCGCGATGCCGCGATCTTGGCCTTGGCAACCGGTGGATTGCTATGGGTGGCTGGACGCCGTATCCCGGCTGGCTGGGGACATGTGCTTTGGCTTCTGGTGGCACTGCGTTTGCTGATGCCGACATTGCCCCCCAGTCCGCTCTCGTGGCAGCAAGTGCTGGGAGTTGAAAAAAAGGAGCAAGGGACCTCATCCGTTCCCGGGACTTTGCCGACCGATATGGCTCGGGTTTCCGATCTGCTTTCATCAAAACAGGCACCTCCCCACGGCGTGGAAGGCATACTGGTACCGGGCGGGATTCGATCACAATCCGTTGACCGGCCAAGCGAGCCATTGACGATTTTGCAGGCCATCTTCGCCCTTTGGATCTCCGGTGCCTCAGCCCTTCTTGCGACCGGATCGATTTTGACCCTTCGGTTTGCCAGACGCCTCAAAAGGTTGGCGGTACCTCTGCATCCGGGAAAGGACCGGTTGGAAATCCAGTTGGAAACACTCGGTAGGGAATGGGACTGGCGGAAGATGCCACGGATTGAGGTAACGGAAGGGGTTGAGACCCCTGCCCTCTTCGGGCTTTTTCGTCCGCGTATACTCATTCCTCCAGCGGTGTTGGAGCGGCTGTCCGGGGCGGAGCTTCAACTTGTTTTGCTTCACGAGTTGGGACATTGGCAGCGCCGGGATCTATGGGTAAATCTGGTGCTGGCAATTCTACAAGCGGTTCATTGGTTTAACCCGCTGGTGTGGTGGGCCTTTCACCGGACTCGCGTCGAGAGCGAAAGGGCGACCGATGCCTGGGTGCTGCGTCGGGCAGGGGCGAAGCAAGCAACCGCCTACGGGGAAATGCTATTGCGGTTGCTGGATAACACCACAAAGCCGCCGGTGGCTCTTCCGGGAGTTGTGAGTGTGGTGGAAAGCCCCCGGGACCTGCGGCGGCGGATGGCGGGAATCGGGCGATTCACAGGGGAGCGTGATCGCCGGGCCGTGTATGGTTCTGTGGCGGTTTTGCTGGGACTGGCCGCGGCCGGGCTGACGCAACCGCCCAGGCAGGAAGCCGCCTCCAAGCTCTCGGCAACCTCGACGGCCGGAACATTTGCCTGTCGGGTGCTCTCCGCAGAAGGACAACCGGCTGCTGATGCGGAGGTGTATCTCGAAGTGACGGATCAAATCGACGGGCACCCGGTGGAAGCCACGGCCTTGGCAGGGACGACCGACGGAGCCGGAGAACTCAGGATCCCCATTCGGCCGGAGTGGCGTGAAACCAAATATCTTACTTTCCACCTGCTCGTGAGGCATTCCCGGCACGGATACGGGGGAGTCTCGAGTGTTGTGCCATCCGCCGGTTCTTTCAGGGAAGTCAGGTTGGCGCACGGTTCACCATTACGCTTTCACATCTTGGACCAGAACCGGATGCCTATTTCCAACCTGCGGCTTCGGGTGGTGAGCGCCCGGACGCCGGTGGCCGAAGACCCCCGGTCCGCGGGCCCGGCGCTTTGGTGCGCGGTCCCCAGGCTGCCCGCGGGATTCTGGAATGCGGTTACCGACCCGCAGGGGCGATGCTCCATCGAAGGCCTGCCACCGGGGCAATATTACGTGGATCACGAAGACCTGAATTACGGACAGATCCCCGGTCGCAACCACCACGCTTTCCAACACAACCCGGAGGTCCGGAAAGAAGAAATCGAAGTCCGGTTGAATCCCGCGGCGAGAGTCTGGGGTGCCGTTCGGCTTCCGGATGGCACTCCGGTGCGAGGAGCGAAAGTGAATATCCTTGAGAGTCCACGGTATACCCAAGGCGGCCTCTCCGCCGAAACATTCACGGACTCGGAGGGACGATACGAACTGCAACGACTGCTCCCCTCCGGCTACGCGCTTCAGGTTCGCCTGAATGAAGGGTTGAAAAACGATTGGACGGCGAATCCGGTTGGACTGACCCTGGAAACAGGTGAACTCCGGAAAAAAGTCGACCTCACGGTTCTGAGAGGCGGTACGATCTCCGGAAAAGTGACTCTTTCGGACACAGGTGCGGCGGTGGCCGATATGCTCGTTTCCGTGGTCTCTCCCAAGGATTTTGCCCCTCTTGCGAATTGGGCGGCGATCACGGACAAAAGCGGTGTTTTTCACCTGCGCGTCCCTGCCGGATTGCGGAAAGTCTATCTGGCAGGCATGTTGCCCGAAGGGTATACACAAACGACCAAAGACGGTGCACAGGTTGAGGTGAGGCTGAACGTGGAAGACGGCGGCACTTACAACGCTGATTTCGCGCTCCCCCGGTTGACTGGGCCATAGGCCACAAATAACCGGGGCTCTCTTTGCTTCGTGGACGAAAGTGCGCGAACAGTGCTTGGCACGGACCCGGACACAAAAAAGGGGAAGGAACCTTCGCTCCCTCCCCTTCTGAAAAATCTCGTGGCATCACGCCACGCTCACCTCACTTCAACACCTTCACCCGGATGTTCTTGTAAAGCGTCGTGCTGCCCTTGTCATGGCCTTGGATCGCGAAGGCACCGCCATCCGGCAGGAGCTTGGTGTCGCCAGCCTCAGGCTTGTAATCCTTCACCAGGTCCTTGCCGTTGACCGACACGTTCACGACACCGTCCTTCACCTTGATCTCGAACTTCATCCACTCGTCATCCTTGAAAGGCTCAAGGTTCTTGACCGTGTTGTAGAGACCGCCGGACTTCTGGGGATCGCTCTGGGTGTTGTTCACCTGGACCTCGTAGCCGCTCGGCCAACCTTGGTCCAACCACGCGGAATGGATGAAAAACCCGCCGTTCGAATTCTTCCGGGTCATCACGTCCAGCTTCAGCTCGAAATTCTTGAACTTCGCGTCGTTCACCTTGCCCACATAGAACAGGTGGGCGCGGTCGCCATTGGCCTTGATCGCGCCGTCCTCAATCGAGAACGCGCCGGGGTTCTCGTTGGCCTTCCAGCCGTCGAGCGTCTTCCCGTCGAAAAGGGATTCGTAGCCCGCCTCGATGGCGAACAGCGGGGCCGCCATCGCGGCCATCACGGCAAACAGGGTGATCAGTTTTTTCATGGTTCGCAAACTACTCCATGGAAACCGGCCGGTATCAAGGGAAAGAAATAGCCCTTCCCTGCCACTTTCGGGGACAACCCGGATGCCCGAACGGCAATCTATCAGTATTGGCAGACAGGCTGTTGGTTGAGACGCCGCCCCGGATCTGCTAAATTGGGGCCATGCCAGAATTCACCCGCCTGAAATCCGTCCCATCACCCCGCTCCGGCCCCATCGGGCCTTCGGGTTTCGAGTCCCGTTCGCGAAACAAAACTCAGAATGGTTGGCTTTTGTTGCATCCGCCGCTTTCCCGCCCCCTCCTCCCCACTCTTGATTTCTAGTAACAATCTCAAAATGAACACTTTAAGGAAAAGCCCTCCTTCGCTCCCCTCCTGACCCCGAAATGCCAAAACGTCAAAAATCGTGCTGCATCGTGCTGCTGCACTACGGATTCTGCAAATTTACCCCTCCGGAATGCCCCAAAATGACGGCAAAATGACGGGAATTTCGTCCTGAAGCAGCCCCCTCCACCCCCGCACACATTTCAACAGCCCGCCGCTTGCCGTCCTCCTCCGGATCGCTCAATTTCCCCTCGTTCATGTCCGATTCCTTCGTCCACCTCCACCTGCACACCGAATTCTCCCTTCTGGACGGCATGACCCGGATCAAGGATCTGGCCAAGAAGGCGTCGGAACTCGGCATGCCCGCCGTCGCCATGACCGACCACGGCAACCTCTACGGGGCGATCAAGTTCTACCAGGAATGCAACAAGGTCGGGGTGAAACCCATCTTTGGCTGCGAAATCTACCTCGCCCCCGGCAAGATGGAGGACAAGAAGGAGCTCGCCGGCCGCAAACGGGCCACCCACATGACCCTTCTGGCCGAAAACAACGAGGGCTGGAACAACCTCAGCAAGCTGGTCTCCAAGGGCAACCTGGAGGGCCTCTACCACGGCAAGCCCCGCGTGGACCGGGACGCGCTCCGCCAATATTCCAAGGGCATCATCTGCCTCACCGGCTGCATCTCCGGACCGGTCAACGAATGGCTCCGCGCCGGCGACGTGGAAAAGGCCCGCGAAACCCTCGCCGAGATCGTGGAAATCTACGGCATGGAGAACACCTACGTGGAACTCCACAACCACGGCCTCGAACCGCAGCGGATGGTCACGCCGCACCTGATCCAGTTCGCCAAGGAAATGGGCCTCAAGGTGGTCGCGGCCAATGACGTCCACTTCCTGAACAAATTCGACCACGAGGCGCACGATGTGATGATCTGCATCGGCACCGGCCACCTCCTCATCGACGAGAACCGGATGCACTACACCCCGGAGGTCTATTTCAAGACCGCCGAACAGATGCGCGAGCTTTTCGCCGACGTTCCCGGCGCATGCGATGCCACCCTGGAAATCGCGGAGCGCTGCAATGTCTCCATCAAGCTCGACTCCACCAGTTCCGAGAAATACCCGCAGTTCGGAACCCCGGACGGCAGCCCCCGCGAGGAATACCTGATGCGCGTCTGCCAGGAGGGACTGATCAAACGCTACGGCGAGGAAAAGGCCAACGACCCGGAAGTTTTCGCCCGCCTCAAATACGAGGTGGATACCATCAACAGCCTCGGCTTCGCGTCCTACTTCTTGATCACCGCGGACTTCATCCAGTGGGCTCGGGACAATGGCATTCCGGTGGGTCCCGGCCGGGGTTCGGCCGCGGGTTCGCTGGTTTCCTACGTGATGGGCATCACCAACATCTGCCCCCTGCGCTTCGGCCTGTTGTTCGAACGTTTCCTCAATCCGGAACGGGTCAGCCCGCCCGACGTCGATATCGACTTCTGCCAGAGCCGCCGCGTCGAGGTCATCGACTACGTCCGGAAAAAATACGGCGAACGCAGCGTCTCCCACATCATCACCTACGGCAAGCTCGGGGCAAAGAGCGTCCTGCGCGACGTCTGCCGCGTCATGGGCATTTCATACGGCGAGGGCGACAAGATCGCCAAAATGATCGAGGCCAAGCCCGACGCCACCCTCGCCAAGGAATACGAAACGAAAGCGGAACTGCGCGAGCTGATCGAAAGCAGCAGCACCTATCAGGAACTCTGGGGCTATGCCACGAAACTGGAGGGCCTCTCCCGCAATGTCGGCGTGCATGCCGCGGGCGTCGTGATCGGCGACCGCCCGCTCGACGAGCACGTGCCCCTCACCCGCGGCAACGAAGGGGAAGTCGTCACCCAATACGACATGAAGGCCATCACGGACGTGGGCCTCCTGAAGATGGACTTCCTCGGCCTGAAGAACCTCACCGTCATCCAGGAGGCGGAGAACCACATCCGCGTCCACAAGCCGGACTTCGACATCGAGAAGGTGCCGCTCGATGATTGGAAAACCTTCGAGCTGCTCAACAAGGGCGAGACGATGGGCGTGTTCCAGCTTGAATCCGGCGGCATGGTCGAGACCTGCCGCAAGTATGCCATCGAGAAGATCGAGGACATCATCGACCTTCTCGCCGTCTACCGCCCGGGTGCCATGCAGTTCATCGACCAGATGCTGGACGTGAAAAAAGGCCGCACCCGCGCGATGTACGAGCACCCGCTGCTGGAAACGGTCTGCTCCGACACCTACGGGGTCATGATCTATCAGGAGCAGGTGCAAAACGCCGCGAAGGTGCTGGCCGGATACTCGCTCGGCGGTGCCGACCTTCTCCGCCGCGCGATGGGCAAGAAGGACCCGAAGGAGATGGAGAAGCAGCGCGCCAAGTTCGTCGAGGGCGCCGCGGCAACGAACAACATCAACCACAAACTCGCGGACCAGATCTTCGACAAGATCGCGATGTTCGCGGGCTACGGCTTCAACAAATCCCACTCCGCCTGCTACGGGCACATTTCCTATTGGACCGCCTATCTGAAGGCGAACCACCCGGTGGAGTTCATGTCCGCGCTGCTCTCCAACGAAATCCACAACACCGACAAGATCGGCGTCTTCGTCGCGGAGTGCCACCGCATGGGCCTGGAAATTCTCCCGCCGGATCTCAACAAGTCGAAACTCCGCTTCGCTCCCGAATCCACCCCCAATGGCCTGAAAGGCATCCGCTACGGTTTGGCCGCCATCAAGAACTGCGGCGAGGGCGCGATGGCCCTGGCCGTGGAGGACCGCGAAAAGAACGGCGAATTTGCCACCTTGGAAGACTTCGCCTCCCGCCTGGACTCCAAAGTCGTCAACAAGCGCATCCTCGAAAACCTCGCTAAGGCGGGTGCCCTCGATTGGACCAACGAGACCCGCGCCGGGATGTTCTCACGGCTGGAACAAGTGGTCGCCTCCGCTTCGTCCCTCCAGCGGGACCGCGCCTCCGGCCAGGTTTCCATGTTCGATTCGCTGGCCTTCACCGCGCCCGCGAAGAAGGCAAAGAAGGTCACTCGCTCCGAACCCGAGGTGGAGGAGTGGAGCAAGGACGAACGCCTCGCCCACGAGAAGGAACTGCTCGGCTTCTACGTCACCGGCCACCCGCTCGACAAGTTCCGCTCCGTCATCGATTCTAACAAATACCGCAAGCTCGGCCTGCTCGACGACCTCGACCTCTCCAATCCCCGCGAGAAATACCCTTTCGCCGGAATGGTTCGCTCCATGGACGCGAAGATCACCAAGACTGGCAAACCCTTCGGCGTGCTCGTGCTCGAGGACTTCACCGGCAGCGCCGAAATCATGCTCTGGGGTGAAACCTTCGTTCCCGCCCGCGACGCCGGACTGCTGGAACCCGGCAAGATCATCCGCCTCAAGGGCAACATCCAGATGGACGACCGCACCGGCGGCCGCCGCATCACCGGTAACGAGCTCGGCGAACTGAAACCGAAGCGCGTCGCCGCCAATGCCAAGGGTCCGCTTGAACTCACCCTCTGGACCACCCGCCACAGCGACCGCGACCTGATGGAGATCAAGCTCGCCCTCGCCGAGCACCCCGGCAGCACCCCCGTCCTCCTGCATTTCCAAAACAGCGCCGGCCGCCGCATCACCATCGCCGCCGCGGAATCCTTCAACGTGAAACGCAACGAGGAACTCGAAGAAGCCCTCGGCCGCTGGCTGGAAGAATGATCTGAATCGCCTGTAACAACCGCAAGACCAGCCGGAATCACTTGATTCCAGCCCCATTTCCCGCTCCTACTATCAAGGTATTCCCGCTCCCGGAGAACCCATGTTCCGCTCCCTCCTTTCCCTCATCGGCCTCGTCATGTACTTGGCCTGCCCCGCACTCTACGCGCTCGATGCCGTGGACGCCTCCTACGCCCCTGCGATCCGCGTGCCCGGGACTGTCGTCAAGGTCCTCTGGCACGCGGCTTCCTCCAAATATTACGTGGCCGTCACCGGCGACAAGATCAACGGCCAGCCGCTGGCTACCAGTCTTGTCAGATGCAATGCGGACGGGACTTGGGATTCCTCCTATCTCCCCCAGGTCAATGGCGGCACCGTGAAACAGATCATCGTCCAATACGATGACAAGATCATCCTTGCCGGGGACTTCACTTCCGTCGATGGCCACCCCACCCGCAAGGTGGCACGCCTTCTGGCCACCGGAGCCGTAGACACCACCTTCGCCTGCACGGCGACCACCATTCCCACAATCAGGGCCCTCGCCTCTTCCGGCGGCCTGACCTTGGTCGGATGCAGTGCCGAGGCCCGTGCCACTTTGTCTTCCCCCTCGGGGAATTGGACCATCGCTTGGCCGAAAATCCTCTTCATGCTTTCCTCCACCGGCTCGGTAATCACGGGCTTCCACCAGGAGTTCACGATGGCCGGTGCGGTGGCTGCCAGCGGTTATAGCCAGACCATGGAAATCACCACGATCCTCGCCAGAAGATCCGGTGGCCACATCCTGGTCGCAGGCAATTTCACCAAGGTGGGGACCTCCAGTATTGGTAGCTTGGTGGAACTCGCTTCGACCGGAACCGTCTTCTCTTACTTTAACCCGGTTTTCACGCCCCCGCCAAGCACACCGTTCTTTTTCAATGGCTTCCCCACCGTCAGCGCGCTGGCGGAAGATTCTTCCGGCAATATCGTCGCCGCCGGCTATTTCACCGCCGTGAATGGCAGCGCGCGGACCGGTCTCGTCCGCTTGGATACGTCAGGAAATGCCGATCCATCCTTCAACCCTTCCGTCGGTTTTTCTTACCCAAGTTCCTTTCCAACCGGTGTCTCCGGCCTCGGCGTCGATGGGTCCGGACGGATCGTCATCTCCGGCTATTTCGATCTCATCAACGGCACCCCGAAATCCTACTTCGCCAGATTGGATTCCACCGGAACTCTCGATGAATCGTTTGCCTTCGCCGAGTTCTACAGCAAAAGGGAATTTTGCTTTGCCGGTGACGGCAAGATCGCCGCATGGTTCAGTGGCTCGTCTTGGGTGAATGGCGAGGTGGTACCGCCGGTCAGGATCCTCTCGGAAGACGGCACGGTGCTGCCTGGCTTGCAACTCGATGTGAGGATCCGGAGAAATCCCGACCTCATCGTCGCCCGACCCGGGACGGGCCCCTTGGTTGGAAGCATCTGGATGAAGGAAGCCGGCGGCGCGGATACCGGCAGCATAGGCGCTACCACAATCACCGGAACGGCAGACACCTCGTTCCATCCTCAGCCCGAGCCGGCGGCCACCATCACTCAGGCAGTCGTCCTGCCGGATGGCAGGATCCTGGCCGGTGGCTATTTCAACAAGATGGGCGGGCTCACCCGTCCTTCGCTGGCACTCTTGGAAGCGAACGGATCGCCTGTCGCGGATTTTGACTTGGGGACGGGCCCCAACCAGGCCGTCACCTTCTTGAAACTGCTGCCTTCCGGCAAGGTCCTCGCCTACGGTGGATTCAGCTCGATCAACGGCCAGCCGGCCAACGGCACGGTGTTGATCGATCCCGCGGCGGTGGCAAACGTGCCCGGGCTGATCGTGGAAGAAGTGCTCGAGGCGCGCTATGGCACCTCCAGCGCGGGAGCGGACGTGACACCCCGGATCGCCTCCGCGCTTGTTGCGGGAAAGATCGAACTGTCCGTGAACGCCGACACCATCGGAACCGATCCAGCACCCGGTGAAACCAAGACGCTCACGGTCAGATACCGCACGAACCGCGGAGAGTTCACCACCTTGGCCAAGGACAACACGTCCCTGGCGCTTCCCGATACCGGTTGGAATTCCGGCATCATTGATCCTCTGTTCCGCCCGCAAGCCAACGGCTACCTCCATCTGACGGATGCCGCGGCACAATCCGATGGAAGGATCCTCATTCTGGGAGACTTCACCTCCCTCGGAGGAATGGCGATCAAAGGCCTCGCCCGCCTGAACCCTGATGGTTCACCCGACCCGACCTTCAGTCCTTCATCGCAATTCTCCTACTTCTCTCCGCGGGATCTCCTCGTCGACGCACAAGACCGCATTTATGTCGGTACCGGATGGTTGCAATTGACCGGCTCTTTATCCTCAATCCCGGTGTGCCGCCTCACTCCCGACGGAGTGCTGGACACGACCTTCACCGCTCCCGCCTACATCAGCTCCACCGAGGACATCCAGTTGGATCCCGGCGGTGGCATCTGGTGCACGGGCAGCTTCTCCCCGAGCGTGGCCGGCCAGCGACGGAAAATCTCCCGTCTCTTGCCGGACGGCTCCACCGATCCCCTGTTCGACGCCGGCATCTCCTCGAACGAAGCCATCAACGCGATGTGCCTCGAGGCTCCCGACAAGATCTGGATCCGCGGGATCTTCACCAGCGTCCAGGGTCAGTCCCGCGACGGACTCGCCCTCATCCGGCTGAATACTCCCGTGAAACCGGCCGCCCGGGTGATGCCTGTTTCGCAAACCGTCACGGATGGGACCACCGCCGTATTCCGCTTGGCCGATGTCGGCAGCGGGGAGACTTGTCAATGGTTCAGGGACAACGAAACCATCCCCGGAGCAACCGGATCCTCTTTGGAATTGCCGAACCTCATGCCGGCCGCCACCCAAACCTATCGCGCCGATGTGACCAATGCGGCGGGGACCACTTCCTCCACCGGCACATTGACAGTTAGGGAATCCACCCTCTCTGAATGGCTGGCGGAACGGGGCATCTTCACGACACATGGAGCACGGGATTCCGACGGGGACGGAGCCAGCAATCAAGCCGAGTATCTTGCCCGGACCAACCCGCTGGATGGCGGCTCGGTTTTCGCCACGAAGGTCGAATCCCTCACTAATGCCGTCCGCCTGCGCTGGCCTACCTTCCCCGGCCGGCAATACGTCATCGAGCAATCCACCAACCTCACCTCATGGGCCCCGGTTGGATCCCTTGTTACCGGCGACGGCACCGAAAAGACCGTGGACCTGCCCCATCTCCCCGGCGAACCCGGTGGCGGCTACTGGCGGATCCGCGTGATCAAACCCTGAGCCTCCTCCCCCATCACGATTTTTTTGCCACGGGACCGATTCATGCTAAGATCCCATCCATGCTGCACCGGATCGTCGTCCCCGCTTTCGTTCTCGCCGCCTCGGCTTTCGGTGCTGACCTGACCGAAATCTCCTTCAATGACCCCACTGGCAAGAAGACCTCGCTGAAGGATTACAAGGGCAAGGTGGTGCTGATCGTGAACCTCGCCTCCAAATGCGGGCTCACCCCGCAATACGCCGGCCTGGAGTCGCTCTACAAGCAGCACAAGAAAGAGGATTTCGTGGTCATCGGTTTTCCCTGCAACGACTTCGGCGGGCAGGAGCCCGGCTCCATTGAGGAAATCCAGAAGTTCTGCAAAGCCGAGTACGACGTGACCTTCCCGGTCATGGACAAGATCAGCGTGAAGGGCGAGAACCAGCACGAACTCTACAAGGCGCTGACCGGTAAAGACGGCACCTTCCCGGGCGATGTGCGCTGGAACTTCGGCAAGTTTCTCATTGGCAAGGATGGCAAGCCGATTGCTCGCTTCGAGCCGACAACCAAGCCGGACAGCCCGGAGATAACTGTCGCCGTGGAAAGCGCCATCAAGGACAAGTAAGCCGCGCGGCATCCAACGCGCGCGCCTTGGCGGCCGCTTTGTTCGAATAAGACGCACGGAGAGTCCGTCCATGGATTTGGCCAGCATCGTGGCCAGCCAAAACCATGAAAATACGCCCCCTCCTCCCGTGCTTGCTGCTGGCCCTCGCTCCAATCCGCTCCACGGCACAACCGCAACAAGCGGCTGACCCCTCGTCGGCTCTGGATGCCCGGATCATCCAGGTCCAGGTTGAATACGTGGAGATGCCACACACGGCGCTGACCAATCTGCTTTTCCTCGCCGACCCGAAGACCTCGGACGCGACCGGGCTCCGCAAGCAGGTCCAGGAAATGGTCTTGAAGAACGAGGCCATGGTTCTCGAAACCCAACTGATCTCCGGGAAAAGCGGGGAGAAAGTGACTACTGAGTCCGTGTCGGAACTCATCTATCCGACGGAATACGAACCCGGATCCATGCCGTGCGGCTTTACCACCCCGGCGCCGGTCCCCGCAACACCTCCTCCGGCCAATGTTTACGCACCTGATCTTCCGATTTTACCGACCGCCTTCGACACCCGGAACACCGGCAGTTCCCTGGAAGTCGAATCCACGCTGTCGGAAGACCGGAAATTCGTGAACGTGCATATTGCTCCCAATCTTGTCTGGCACACCGGAAACACCTCTTGGCTCGATATCAAGGATCCGCTCGACAACTGCTATAAGATGGAGATGCCCGAGTTCTATTCCCTCAGCTTCAAGACCCATGTCTCCTGCGTGGAGGGCCGCTACCTGATGCCGACCATCATGTCGCCCAAGGATGCCAATGGCAGACCGGACTTCACGCGAAAGGTCATCGTGTTCGTGAAGTGCAACGTCCTCGTCGCTCCGTGAGGGACGCGTGAATGGGCAGGGTTCAACGCTGTTACTTCACCTGCTCTTCAATCGCGATGAAGCTCTCGTCATCCAGCACCGGCCGGAGGCGATCCATCCACCCCGGCGGTGGCGCGGGAAGATTGACCCAACTGCGGCAACCGCCGTACTTCGGTTCATAGGCGAACTCCCAAGGCTCCGCGAGCTCACGGACCCGCGCAAGCGCGAGATGGATGCTGCCTGAGGCCATCCCCTTTCCTTCCCAGTCGAAACGGTCGCGGATGGTTTGTTCCGAGTAAATGTGGAATGGCTCCAGTTCCGCCACCTTTTCCCAATCCGTGAGCGTGACTGCCCCGGGAACCTCGACATGGTGGGTGATGCGGATCAAGTCGCCCGCCTGCCACTCCGGCAGGGTCACCACCTTGCCCTCCCGGACTTGCTCGGGAGTGGTGTGGAAGCGGGTCGGAAAGAGGAAGAACGACTCGTGGGCGAAGGAAAAGCCCTCTCGCCCCTCGTGAATGCCTCCTTTTCTCAACAGGATCGATTGGCGGCCGGATGCCAAGGCATCACAGACCACCTGCCATTCCTTGAAACCGATGGCGTCGCTCATTTGATCTCACCTCTACGGATTACCCGAGGTCACCGGCGGTCACCGAGGTCTGTTCCCGCGAGCCGAGGATCTTGGCCTGCAGGATCACCCGTTCCGCGGTATTGTCGAATCGGTAGCTATGGCAGTTCGGGCACAGGGCGGCGCCGCTGCCGACGATCGAGTCGCAGCCCTCGCAGACCTTGTAGCCGGAGGGATTGGCGGTGATCTTCGCGGCGGCCGCGGCGCGGCTGGGTGGTGGTGAGGATTCGGACATGTCGGGAGTGAACATGAAAAAAGCGGCACCGGTGAACCGGTCCGCTTGTTTCCTTTCGGGTGAAATTTGAAACGTGCTGAACTGGACGATCAGGCGATCGCGGCCAAGGCCTTCGCCGTCTTGCTTTTAAGGTTAGCAGCTTTGTTCGGGTGAATCAAGTTGCGCTTCGCGGCTTTGTCCACGACGGAGGAGAAAGCGGAGCTGGCGGTAGCGGCGGCTTCCTTGTCGCCGGAGGCGATGGCGGAAAGTGCCTTCTTGCGCAGGGTCTTCATCCGGCTCTTTTCAGCGCGGTTCCGCTCGGTGCGAACGATGGTTTGGCGTGCGCGCTTGATGGAAGATTTATGGTTGGCCATGGTCGTTTGGGAAAGGAATCGGGGAAAAGTCGTTCGCCGCAAGGCGGGCCGGGGAAAATAGAAATCCGGCAGCGGGTGTCAAGCTCGTCTTTCGGAGATTTTAACTCTTCGGACCACCGGGCCGGCTGCTCATGGCAGTGCTGACACCTTCCTTGCGGGTTTCGATGGATCCGCGGATCACGAAAACGTCGGCACCGGTACCTACCCGGTTGTAAAGGTCCGCCACGTCCTTGCTGCCCATGCGGATGCATCCGTAGGACGCCGGGGAACCCAAACGGCGCTCCTCGGGGGTGCCGTGGATATAGATCGTGCGGCGGAAAGCATTCTGATTGCGACCCTCCGTGCCCGTGAGCCACATGATGCGGGTCACCACCGGATCGCGGCCGGGTGCATTCGGGATGAGAACCTCACCCGTAGGCCGGCGGGCCTTGAAAACGGAGCCGAGCGGGGCATTGCCCCCGATTTTTTTTGCCACTTGGAGGCGGCCCAAGGGGGTGCAGTTGCTACCGGGACCGTCGCCCACGCCGAACTTGGAAGTAGAGATCTTGTAGCTCTTGACGGGACTTCCGTCCCGGACGAGCAGCATCCGCTGGTCGCGCACGCTGACGATCATCTTGTTGTGAACGTCCTTGCCGAAGATGGAGGAGGAGCCAGAGCCACAACCGGTGAGTCCGATGGCGGACACCAGGCCGAGAAGTGAGAAGAGAACGATGCGCGGAAAGGGAAGTCCGGTCATGGGTGGATCAAGGGGCTACAATTTACCGTTTCGATTTACCGTTTTTGAGGCCGGCAACCCCGGGTTGGAGGGCAGCATGCGTGCCAAAGAAGCGAGGGAAGTATAGAAAAACCCGACAGGAAAGGGAAGAAGAAGAATGGCCGAAGACCAATTTGAGTTCATTGCGGCTTCCACTACGACGAACAGGAAGAAGAAGCCGAAGAGGAGTTCCACGAAGGGAGTGAGGGTCTTCATCGCCTTGTAGCTGCTCTTTTTCCAGTCCTGGCGCTGCACTTCCTGGCCGATGCCGTACTTCGGCGTGCGGACGAATGCGGTCTGGTGGTTGAAGAGAGCCTCGATGACCGCCTTGGCATTGCTGATGGACATCCCGATTCCCAGCGCGAGCAGCAGAGGCAGATAAGGGATTTCCCGCCACCACGAACCCGGGCGCAGGGCTTTCTGGGAAACCATGTAGAACATGATCACCGAGACGGAGGAGAAGAAAAAGATCGGCACGTTGACCAGGTAGTAGGTCATCCCGCCGAAGGCTGGCGTGGATTGCTGACTCGGGTAGATCAGGAAGCAGAGGCAGATCAGCAACAGGTAGGCGAAATTCGAAGTCAGGTGTGCCGTAGCCTCCAGCTTGATAAAGAGCGGAATATCAGCCTTCCAGATCGCGGGAAGCACCTTTTTGCAGACTTGGATGGAACCCTTCGTCCAGCGGTGTTGCTGGCTCTTGAAGCCATCCATGTCGACAGGCAGTTCGGCCGGGGTTTCCACGTCGTTGAGGAAGATGAAACGCCAGCCCTTGAGCTGGGCGCGGTAGCTGAGGTCCATGTCCTCGGTTAGGGTGTCATGCTCCCACCCGCCGGCATCCGCGATGCAGGACTTCCGCCAGATGCCACCGGTGCCATTGAAGGTGAAGAAGCGTCCCGAACGGTTGCGGGCCGTTTGCTCCAGTTCCAGGTGACCGTCCAGGAACATCGCCTGGATACGCGTCAGCACGTTGAAAGTGCGGTTCAGGTGCCCCCAGCGCGTCTGGATCATGCCGATCTTCTCGTCGGTGAAGTAATGGATGGTCTTCTCGAGCAGGTCCGGGTTCGGCACGAAGTCCGCGTCCAAGATCAGGAGGTATTCGCCCTTGGCAAAGCGGGTTCCGTTCTCCAAGGCACCCGCCTTATAGCCGGTGCGGTCCGTGCGGTGGATGTGCTCGGCGTCAAAGCCGCGGGCCTTGAGACCCTCGATGCCACTGCGGCAGATTTCCACCGTCTCGTCCGTGGAGTCATCCAGGAGCTGGATCTGAATTTTGTCCTGCGGGTAGTCGAGTGCCGACACCGCATTGAGAAGGCGGTCAACGACGTGCATCTCGTTGAACACCGGTAACTGGATGGTCACCAGCGGCAGGTCTTGGAACAGCTCCTTTGGCTTCGGATGGTTCCGGGCGTGCTTTAGGTACAAGAAGACGATGGTAAGACGATGCGACCCATAGCCGGCGAGGCCGATGAGAACGACAATATACGATGCATACCAAAAAGGAGAGGTCCAGTCCATGGAATAGGGCAATGGGAGTTCAGGCGATGGCTTGATGTCCCGGTGGGCCGGGATTTCGAGCGTGCGTTGTGAAGTGTGTTACGACGGACAAATGATTCACAATCAAGCGCCAGACGCCGCAGGCGACCAGAAAGCAGCCCCAACGTCAAGCCTCAACTCGGCCTCATACTTAACGGATCTTAAGCATATAGGCAATGAAAATCGGTCCGTGCAAACCATTCATCCGACCCCGGATACCGGTATGCGGGGGGAAATATTACCCTATTTTGCAACGAGGCGCGCTGAGCGTGGCTTCGTCAGCCACGGGCTCTCAAATTGAAAAAATGTGGGTCACGGGGAGAGCAGGGCTGCCGCAGTCCAAGGGTTTCGCCGATAGCCCCCCCCAAAAAGCCCCTTCTTTCAAAAAAGACCGTGCCGCCGGGACACAAAACCAGCGGCACGGCGTTTGTTGTCATGAGTCGTGGGGAAAGCCGATCACCCGCGAACTCCAAACAGGGTTTACCTTCCGGAAATTACTTTTTCTTCTTCGCCTCCAAGCCTTCTTTCACCTTGGTTTCGATGTCCGCATAGAGCGCGGCATCGCCCTTGAGCAGTTCCTTGGCCGCATCCCGTCCTTGGGCGAGTTGGGTCCCATTGTAACTGAACCAGGAACCACGCTTCTGGACGATTTCCATCTCCAGCGCCAAGTCGAGCAGCGAGCCGGTCGAGGAAATGCCCTCGTTATACATGATGTCGAACTCCGCTTCCGTAAAGGGGGCCGCCACCTTGTTTTTCACGATTTTCACCTTCGTACGGTTGCCAGTGACCGTGCCATCGGTCGACTTGATGGCGCCGATACGGCGGATATCCACCCGGACGGAAGAGAAGAACTTGAGGGCGCGGCCGCCGGGTGTCGTCTCGGGGTTGCCAAACATGACACCGATCTTTTCCCGGATCTGGTTGGTGAAGATACAGACAGTCTGCGCCTTGGAAATAAGCGCGGTGAGCTTCCGCATGGCGGCACTCATCAGACGGGCCTGCGCACCCACCGTGGAGTCCCCGATCTCGCCGTCGAGTTCCTGTTTCGTCACCAATGCGGCGACGGAGTCCAGGACGATGACGGAAATCGCGTTCGAGCGGACGAGCGCCTCACAGATCTGGAGGGCTTCCTCACCGGAAGAAGGCTGGGAAACCAGCAGGTCGTCCATGTTCACACCCAGCTTGCGGGCATATTGCGGGTCCAAGGCGTGCTCCACGTCGATGAAGGCCGCCAAGCCAGCGCGCTTCTGAGCTTGGGCGATGACCGTGAGCGTCAAAGTCGTCTTGCCGGAGGACTCCGGGCCGAACACCTCCACGATCCGGCCGCAAGGAAAGCCGCCCACCCCGAGGGCACGGTCGATCAGCAGGTTTCCCGTGGGGATTACATCCACGTCCACGCAGCGGTCGTCGCCGAGGCGCATGATGGCGGACTCACCGAAGTCTTTCTGGATCTGCGCAATAGCGAGATCAAGATTGCGTTTACGGGCTTCGTTGAGCTTTTCTGCGGCGGTGTCTTCGGTGGATGCTTTGGCCATGATGT
>CAXTTX010000040.1:0-6339 GCA_964247045.1 uncultured Verrucomicrobiales bacterium
TTCCCCGCTCCGGAGAGAGGCTGGGGTTGATGGGGCGGAATAAATTTTGGCGGCGGATCTGGCTTGGAAGCGGCTGCCCATCTCCGCTTCGATTGCACTCCGGTGCCGGATCAAAGGTTCGACAGGAACATGATGGCCTTGATGACGGCGGCGATAATCCCGCCGACACCACCCACCACACCGAGGGTGCTGAAGATACCGCCCCGGGTGCCGGGCAATAACGACAGCAGGATGCCGAGGGCGCCGGCGGCGATGGCCACCATGGCGAGGACGAAGCCGAAGAACGCGCCCACGTTGAAACTGGCGATGGCCGCGATGATGGAGATGATGGAAGGGATGCTGAATGCCGCCTTCGGAGTATCGACTGTGCTCATGGGTTCGGGATCTGTTGGGGAGATGGAGGCGTTTCACCTCCACGGTCGCTTGCAACAGAACGCGGGACCGTGCCGCCGTCAAGGGGCGGATTTGTTAGCCGGACCATCGTCCCGGCCATCCACGGAATTGAGCAGGATCCGCAGCGCGCCGCCGGAAATCCACACCTCGTAAATGAGGCTGCCGAGGGAGAGGGCCATGAGAACCAAGGCCGCGGAAAAGGCGCAGATGGCGGACACCTGATAGCCGCCCACCACCGTCAGCATGGAAATCACACAAAGAAAGAGGCTGATGGCCCCGAACAATTGCATGACGCGGATCAAAACGAGGCGGCGGCGCAGGTTCGCGATCTGGGCCTTGAGCAGCGCATCCCCCCTTTCAAGCCAGTCGGCGTGAAGGGTCCGGATCAAGGCGGAGAGGTGGAGGAAGCGGTTGGTGAAGGAGAGAAATAGCAGGCTGATGGCGGGAAAAAGGAGCGCGGGGGTGGAGACTTCGAGCGTCATGAACCAAATTAACAAATCCTCCGGGCCGTAGAAGCGACAAGTCGGGGAAAAATCGCTTGAATAATCGGCCGTCGGGACGAGTCATTACGATGAGCGCCCCATCGGCAAATCACTTGAAACCGGACGACAATTCATCCAACTTTCCACCAACCCTAGAAAAGCAATGAAAACGACATTCCTGGCCATTACCGGTGCCGTCGCGGCAATCACCCTCTCCAACTGCACGGCACCCACGGGCCCGAATACCCAACGGGGAGCGGCCACAGGAGCAATCCTCGGCGGAGTCGCGGGCGGCGTGATCGGCCACCAATCCGGACGCGGCCTCGAAGGCGCCGCGCTGGGAGCCGCAGCGGGTGGCGCCACTGGCGCCGTCATCGGCAACGAGCAGGATAAACGCCAGTACTACGGTTACTAAATTTCCGTTTCCAAGATCAAGCGGGGCGTCCATTTTCCGGGCGTCCCGCTTTTTTTTTGGACGAAATGCAAGCTCCACGCCTCTCAAGGAGGTAGAATCGACCCCTTTTTCCGGAACCCCATGAACCGCCTTGGCCTTTATTTCCTCCTTTTGATCGGACTCGCCACCGGGGGGTTAGCACAATTCGCCGGTATCGGAGGCGGGACTTCGTCCGAGGCCGAGATCCGGGTGGAGACCAAGACGATCGCGCCCGGCAAGCCTTTCTCGGTGGCCTTGGAACTTTCCCATCCGGAGGGCTGGCATAGCTACTACAAGAATTCCGGCGGGGTGGAACTGCCGCCGGTGATCGAATGGAAGTTGCCGGAGGGTTTCAGCGCCGGGCCGATCCAATGGCCGGTGCCGGAAGTGAAGGACGGTTATTTCGGCAAGAGTTTCGTGTATCCGGGCAAGCCGGTTTTCCTCGTGGACATCACGCCGCCCGCGGATCTGGAGGCAGGCAAGGAGGTGACGATCAGCGGGCTGGCGAAGTGGCAAATCTGCAAGGAAAGCTGCATCAACGAAAGCAAGCCTTTCACGTTCAACGTGGCGGTGGCCGCGAACGCGGAAAAGGATCCGGCCCAGGCGGCCGTTTTTGAAACCGCCCGCAAAAGCCAGGCAGAGTCCGGCAAAAACCTGACGGTGGCCGCGCGGTCGGGTGGAGGCGATATTGAACTGACGATTTCCCCAGCGGCTTCGGTGCAGGCCACGCCGCTGGACTTCGTCCCCAATGAACCCTTCGTGCAGCCGGCAAGCGCGGGAGGAAGCATCCAGCGTGAAGGCGACGCCTGGAAGGTGACCCTGAAGCGACTGAAGAAAGACGCCTTGGAGAATGCCATCCCGCAGGGAAAGGCCGTCTCGGGGATTCTTACGGGGCCGGGACCGGTGGACATCGTTTCGACGGCCATCGCGAGTCCGCCACCGGAGCCGCTGTCCTTTGCCAAGTATCTGCCGGTGCTGGGAGGGATGCTGCTGGGAGGATTGATCCTGAACCTGATGCCCTGCGTCTTTCCGGTGATCGGGCTGAAGATCATGGGTTTCGTGCAGCAAGGCGGGGAGGACCGGAAGAAGATCGCCTTTCACGGACTGACTTTCACGCTGGGCGTGCTGCTGTCCTTCGGGGTAATCAGCGGGATTTTGTTTTTCGCGCGCGCGGCCGGAAATTCGAGCGGCTGGGGGTATCAACTCCAAAATCCCTGGGTGGTGCTCACGCTGATGCTGCTGATGTTCGTGCTGGCGTTGAATCTTTTCGGCGTGTTCGAAATCGGCGTTTCGGCGACTTCCGCCGGCGGAGCCCTGCAATCGAAGCAAGGGCTGGTGGGATCGTTTTTCTCCGGCGTGCTGGCAACGGTGGTGGCAACGCCTTGCTCGGCACCTTTCCTGGGAGTGGCGATTGGCGCGGCGATCACTCTGCCGGCGGTGCAATTCTTCGCGGCCTTCGCGGCGATGGCGATCGGGCTTTCGTTGCCCTATCTGATTTTGTCGGTGTTTCCGCAACTGATCCAGTACTTGCCAAGGCCTGGCGCCTGGATGGAAAGCTTCAAGCAAGGGATGTCGTTCCTGCTTTTCGCGACGGCGGGGTATTTGCTGTGGGTGTATGCGGGGCAGATCGGTTTGGAAAATCTGATCGCCCCGATTTTCGGGCTGAGCGCGATCGCGCTCGCGGCGTGGATCTACGGACGCTGGAACCTGCCGCACCGGCCGGGCAAAACCCGCGCCATCGCGATGGTGCTGACGGTCCTGATCGCGGCTTACGGGTTCGTTCTCGCGAAGCCGCCGCAAAAGTCGAAGATGACGTGGGAACCTTGGTCACAGGAGCGCGTCGATGAATTGCTGGCGGAGGGAACCCCCGTTTACATCGATTTCACGGCGCAGTGGTGCGCGACCTGCCAGGTGAACAAGAAATTCGCTTATACCGACGAGGTGGTGAAGCTGATGAAGGACAAGGGCATCGTCGCGCTGAAGGCGGACAAGACGAATCCCAATCCGGCGATCGAGGAGAAGCTGGTGGAGCTCGGACGGACGGCGATTCCGGTGAACGTGCTGTTGGTGCCGGAGAAGGATCCGATCGTGACGCCGGAAGCGCTAACGCCGGGGTATTTGAAGGAGCTTTTCGGAAAGAATGTTCCGGATAAGAAGCCGTGAGTTTTGTAGATGGAATCTGGACATCCATCATTCCGTTGTCTTTTCCGAGGAAGAAAACCGGAAGACGTCCCGAGATGAGAATGCAATAGATCCAGTCCCGCCGGATCCCACGCAGGGACAAGATTTCCCGCGACACCGGGAACGGGCCCAATCTGTTAGTTCAGGAGTGGCCTGCCCCAGCCGGACCGCCCGGCAATTGATCCCCGCCTCGAAGAGTTGAAGGATTCGCCACCAGAACTCTCAATCGTCGAGCGACAGAATCTTGCGCCGGACGGCATCAAGGGCGCTCTGGCTGGCGGCGAGTTTGAAGTCCTTGCGGTTGCGCGGGTGAAAGATGCGGAAGGCAAAGGCGGGCCGGTCCTTTGTGGCGAGGCCGATCCAGGCGGTGCCCACGGGTTTTTCCTCCGTGCCTCCACCGGGGCCGGCGATGCCGGTGATGGAGACGGCGATGTCCGCGCCGCTCGCACGCAGGGCACCTGCAGCCATGGCCGTGGCGACGACCTCACTCACCGCGCCGTGGCGGTCGATGTCTTCGGCGGCAACACCGAGCATCTGGGTTTTCGCCTCGTTGGCATAGGTGACGAAGCCATGGGTGAAGACCGCGCTGGAACCGGCAACGTTGGTGAGGCGGTGGGAAATCTGGCCGCCGGTGCAACTCTCCGCGGTGGCAATTTTCATGCCCCGCTCCGTGAGCAGACGGACAACCGTTGCCTCCAGGGAGGACTCATCCTCGCTGACGAGGTATTTGGCGAATTCGTCGATGGCGAGCTTGCGCCCGGCATCCACGACCGTGGCATTTCCGATCAGGCGCAAGTCCACTTCGCCCATGTGCGCGCAGTAGCCGTATTCGAGGCCGGGAACTTGTGCCAGTTGCTGGTCCACGCCGTGATGAAAATCGCTTTCGCCGATGCCGGTGAACTTGAGCACGAGGGCCTGTGGAATGGATTCCACTCCGGCCAAGGCACGGAGCCTGGGGACGACTTCCTCCTGATAGATCGGATAGAGTTCGCGGGGCGGCCCCGGCAGCAGGAAGACGGCACAATTGGCACGGCCGTTGAGCCGCGGCGGGAGGTAGATGCCGGGAGCGGTGCCGTTGGCATTCGGCAGGATGTCCGCGCCGACCGGGCAGAGCGCCTGTTTGAGGTTCGCGTCCACCATCGTCCTGCCGCGGGAAGTGAAGAAGGCGTTGAGCGAGCGTAGGGCGGCCTCATCCATGATCAGTTCCAGGCCGAGGACGGTGGCGGTGATCTCGCGGGTGATGTCGTCGCTGGTGGGACCAAGCCCGCCGGTGACGATGACCGCGTCCGCGCGGGAGACGGCTTCCTCCAGGGCCTCGCGGATGGCATCGCCATCGGGCACGGTGGTCTGGCGTGTAATCCGGAGGCCGAGCTTGAAGAGTTCCCTGCCGAACCATGCGCCATGGGTGTTGAGTGTATTGCCCAGCAACAGTTCCGTGCCAGTGTTGATCACCTCGATTCTCACGCCGCAAATCTGAAGCATTCCACCGGGGACACAAGGCGGGAAGTGGCGAGGGTGTTCACAGAACCTTGAACACTTCTAGGGAGGCATCCCCTGCCTCTTCTCCGCCTGATGTTTAAGAACCCGCAAAAGGGCGGCCTCCTCGTA
The DNA here is from genome assembly GCA_964247045.1 of uncultured Verrucomicrobiales bacterium. GTDB lineage: Bacteria > Verrucomicrobiota > Verrucomicrobiia > Verrucomicrobiales > Akkermansiaceae > Luteolibacter. The sequence goes on from CAXTTX010000040.1 coordinate 5,098, forward strand.
AAAGCCAGGTGGGATCGCTGACGGGGCGGGGGGAAGCACAAAAAACAGGCTTCTGTCCACACCAAAGATCCAAATTGCCGCCACATACAGCGCGGGAATCGTTAGGAACCGGAATTCGAACGGGGCATTTTCTCCATTCTCGAAATTTTCAATTTCACCGACCGCGGCCCAGGTAGCTGTTGTGAAAGGTCCCCGGTTGATTTCCAACAAGTCAGCCCCCGCATCATAGAGTTCAGCAAAAGCCTCTCCCAAGTCGGGTTGTAGGATACCCCGCCAGCCCATGAACACCGCAACAGGCGAGATCGAATCGGTGTCCTTCAAAGCGTCTGCACGCACGACGAATGCTTGATGGGCTCCAACCACCGCCTTGGGCGGCGGGTTGAAGACGAAACCGAATCTCCGTTCGGTTATTTCAAAGGGGCGCACTTCAAGCCGATCCCGAAGCGCCGACGGGGGGGTGGGGAACGACAAGTTCATATCTATGACAAGTAGTAAGAGTGGCTCCAAGTTCCTGCATCCCTGTAAGATGTCAAAAGTTTGGAGTAGGGAATGTCACTGCTCCCGTACCATGGATCGTAGACCGTTACCAACTCCTCGGCGGAGTCGTCGCAGCCTCCAATCGCCACGAAGTGCCCGTTCTCCTCATCCCAAGCGATGCGAACACAAATCGGATTCTTCCGATCTTTTATTTCTGCGAGGCACTCACTGAAATTCAAAGGACGCTCAAGAAATTCCCGAAGGTGGCCGACCAGGGTCAATGCCGCACTTAAGGATGACGGCTGGTCACAAGCAGCAGTTGACCCGTCCACACAACAGGTCAATTGCCCGAGATGGGCGTTTACAATGGCGCACTGCGGCCAGTTTGGTTGTTTGGTGAAGAAAAAATCAACACTCGAACTGACAGCAGCCCAGCACCAGTTATCCTGAGCCTGACGCTGGATTGAAAAATTGACGGAATGTCGCATTGGACTTCAACTAACATCCAACACTCCGGGTTGCCTGCTGGCAAGAATCTTCTTCCTTAGGAAAGGGAAGTGTTAATGTAACAGAAGCTCTGGGGGATGCTGACAAGGCAGAGCTTTGTCTCAAGCTTTCTCTTACTCGCGGCCTTCGTGCCTTGCCGCCAAACTCGGTTTGGCGGCCCTATCGACAGGTGTAACCAAGCGGGTCAATCTAGGAACGCCGGACCGCCGGTCCCTACCGGGTTTTCAACTTTGCCGCGAGGCCCCACAACACCGCAGG
>CAXTTX010000040.1:6349-9147 GCA_964247045.1 uncultured Verrucomicrobiales bacterium
AAACCCGATCTGCTGGTCTCGATCCCGCTCAACGGCTCCACCACCGCCACCGCCAGATTGAGCGCCAGCGCCCAGGCAGGTGCCTCGCGGCCCGCGCTGCCGACGGAAGCAAACACGAAGCCCATGGGCACGGCGCCACAGAGCAGGGACACGACAAAATTCCGGAAGGGCATGCGGACGAGCCCGGCGGTGCAGGAAATGACCTCCGGCAGGATCGGCAAGGCACGGGAGAGAGCCACGATCCAACCGCCGCCCCTGGCGAAGAGCCGCTCTCCCCTTTCAAAATCCCGGTCGCCGAGCATCTTCCGGACGAGGCGGCCGCCAAAGCACCTGCCCGCACCGTAGCCTAGCAGACCGGCCGCGGTGAGGCCTGCTGAAGCAGCCGCTCCACCTGCCAAGGTGCCGTAGATGTAGCCCAGGGCGGAGCTGATGACGGTGCCTGGCACCGGCAGAACAATGTCCGCGGCCAGCAGGCCAATGCCCGCGGCCCAAGCCCACGAGCCGGTGCTCTCCAGCCAACGGATGCTGCCTTCCAAGGTGAAATGCCGGTCCCAGCCACCGCCCCAGGCCACCCAGGTGCCAGTGACCAAGGCGGCAAGGGCGAGGAACCAGAGGGCGAGTTTCATCCGTGGCGAAAGATCAGCCAAAGAAAAGGCACCGTCCCGGGGAGGGACGGTGCCGGAAGTTCAGTTGTGAACCGGCAGGATCACGTGCCGGATTTGGCTTCACCCGCGGGCTTGGCTTGTTCGTCCGGCTTCTTCGCCTCCCCGGCGGGGGGCGTGGTTGCCTCGACAGGAGGTGTTGTCGCACCTTCGGAGGGTTTCGCGGCTTCAGCGGCAGCCTTTGACTTGGCTTCCTCCAGACGCTTCTTGAAAGTGTCCAGGCCGGAGGCAAGGCGGGAATCCGGAGCGAAAGCCTTGGCCTCGTCGAGAGCCTTGAGAGCCTCATCAAATTTCTTCTGCTGGGCGAAGATCGTCGCGCGGGTCGCCATCAGTTGCTGGGTCTCCTCGGTTTCGAAGCCGCCTTCCTTGAGGGTCTTGTCAACGACGCCCAGGGCACCATCGAAATCCCGCTTCTGGGCAAAGCCACCGAGTTCCTTCTGGAAAGTTTCAAGACGCTCCTTGGCAGCGGCTTTCTTGGCAAAACCGGTCTCATCCTTCGAATCGGAGGCCTTGATCTGTTCCACCACGTCGCCGTAGAAGTTGGAAACCATGGTGTCTTCCAGGCCCATGGCCGTGAGAGCGCCGACGAGAGCCTTGGCCTTTTCGACTCCATCCAGCTTGGCGGCGGAGGCGAATGCCGCGTCGCGGGTCGCCTTGTTCTTCCGGAGCTTGTCGAGGTGCTCGACATATTTTTCCGGTCCGCCCGCCTCGTAGCCGGTGGCGGCGTAGGGCTTGCCGCCCGCGTCGCAGAGGAGGATCGTGGGATAGCCCTTGATCGCGTATTTTTCACCCAGTTCCTTGTTCTGCTTGAGCGTGGCCTCGGAGAGCTTGGACTTGTCCTTCGGGTAATCGAGTTCGACGAGGACGAACTTGTCCTTCACGCCCTCCTTGAAGGGATCGTGGCTGAAGACCTCCTTGTTGAGCTTGATGCACCAGCCGCACCAGTCGGAGCCGGTGAAATCGACCAGCAGGTCCTTGTTGGAGCCAGAGGCTTCTTTTTGCGCGGCGGCGAAGTCCGGTGTCCAGCCCTCACCCCCGGCGAAGGCCAGGCCGGAGCAAAACATCGCGACCAAGGCCGCGCCTGTTCTCATCATGGTTTTCATGTTCATATTTTTTCTACCGTAGGTTGAGCCGGAATCGGGCCAAGTCACACGAAATTCACGCGTAACCCAGCCAAGGACCGAGCCATTTTTCAGCTTCTTGCAGAGGGATACCCTTCCGGCGGGCGTAGTCTTCCAGTTGATCCTTCTGGAGCTCGGAAATGGCGAAATAGTGGCTTTCCGGGTGGGAAAAATAGAGGCCGCAGACAGCGGCACCCGGGTGCATGGCGCAGCTCTCGGTGAGGGTCACGCCGGTAGCTTCCGGAGCCTGCAAGAGATTGAAGAGCAACGGCTTTTCGGTGTGATCCGGTTGCGCCGGGTAGCCGGGGGCGGGGCGAATACCACGGTAATTTTCGTGGATGAGTTGGTCCGTGGTGAGTTCGCCCTCGGTTTCGTAGCCCCACTCGACCCGCGCCTGGTGGTGGAGGAATTCCGCAAAGGCCTCGGCGAAGCGGTCGGCGATGGCTTTCACCATGATGGAGCCGTAGGGGTCGATCTGGCGGTCGAGTTCCTCAGCGAACTCGTGCGCGCCGTGGATGCCCACGACGAAGCCACCGATGTAATCCGGCGGGGACCCCGGAGGGGCGATCCAGTCGGCCAAAGCGACGTTCGGCTTGCCGGAGTCCTTCTTGAGCTGTTGGCGCAGGCTGTGGAAGCGGGTGCGCTCGGCCTGCCGCGATTCGTCGGTCCAGACGATGATATCGTCGCCATCCGCATTGGCGGGGAAAAAGCCGTAGATGCCCTCCGCGCGGAAACGGTCCTCCGCAATGATGCGTTCGACCCAGCCGAGGGCGTCTTGGTAGAGCTTGGCGGCCTCCTCGGCACCGGCGGCGTTCTGGGTTTTGAGGGTGAGGGTCTCGCGGTTCCAGACGCCGCGCAGTTCCCAAGCGTGGAAGAAGGGTGTCCAGTCGATGTAATCGACGAGATCCCGCAGGGGGAAACTGGAGATGGTGCGGGTGCCGGTGAAGGCGGGGACCGGAGGGGTGTAACCCGCCCAATCATACTTGGGACCGGCCGCACGGGCGGCGGCGAGCGC
>CAXTTX010000040.1:9157-11130 GCA_964247045.1 uncultured Verrucomicrobiales bacterium
TGGGGCCGCCGAGAAAGTTGTCGCGGATCTTCTGTTGCTTCGCGAGGTTCTCCGCCTGGAACCCCTCGCGCTGGTCCTTGGACAGAAGCGAGGTAGTCACGGGCACGGAACGCGAGGCGTCGAGGACGTGGACCACGGGACCGGAATAGTGCTGGGCAATCTTGATGGCGGTGTGTGCGGCGGAGGTGGTGGCACCGCCGATGAGGAGCGGGACCTTGAAACCGCCGCGCTCCATTTCCTTCGCGACGTGGACCATCTCGTCCAGCGATGGAGTGATGAGACCTGATAGACCGATGACATCGGCACCGAGTTCCTTCGCCTTGGCGAGAATCTTGTCACAGGAAACCATGACTCCCATGTCGGTAACCTCGAAGCCGTTGCAGGAAAGGACAACACCGACGATGTTCTTGCCGATGTCGTGAACATCGCCCTTCACGGTGGCGATGAGGAAACGGCCGGCGGAATTTCCGCGCTCGGCGAGCCGCAGGGCTTCCTCGTCGGAAAGCGCGGGGTTCTCCGCCTTGAGCTTCGCGATGTCTCCGGCAAGGTTTTCCGCCTTGTCAGCCTCCATGAAGGGGAAGAGCCAGGCGACGGCTTTTTTCATGACGCGCGCCGACTTCACGACCTGCGGCAGGAACATCTTGCCGGCACCGAAGAGGTCGCCGACGACACCCATGCCATCCATGAGCGGGCCTTCGATGACCTTGAGGGGACGGATATATTTGACGCGGGCTTCCTCGGTGTCCTCGTCGATGAATTTGTCGATGCCCCGGAGGAGGGCATGTTCCAGGCGCTTTTCAACAGGCTCATCCCGCCAGGCGAGGTCTTCCTCGACTTTCTTGCCGCCCTGGCCCTTGAAGCTTTCGGCGAGTTCCAGCAGGCGCTCGGTGGAATCGGGACGGCGGTTGAGGAGCACATCCTCGACGCGGTCGAGAAGCTCTTTCGGGATCTCGTCGTAGACCTCGAGCATGCCGGCATTGACGATCCCCATGTCCATCCCCGCCTTGCCGGCATGATAGAGGAAGGCGGAGTGCATGGCCTCCCGCACCTTGTTGTTGCCGCGGAAGGAGAAGGATATGTTGGAGACACCGCCGGAGACCTTCGCGCCGGGAAGGTTCTCCTTGATCCAACGGGTGGCGTTGATGAAGTCGAGGGCGTAGTCGTTGTGTTCCTCGATGCCGGTGGCGACGGTGAGGATGTTGGGGTCGAAGATGATATCGTCCTGATTGAAGCCGACCTCATCGACGAGGATGCGGTAGGCGCGCTCGCAGATGCGGATCTTTTCCTCATAGGTCGCGGCCTGGCCCTTTTCATCGAACGCCATGACGACGACGGCGGCGCCGTACTTCATGACGTGCCGGGCCTGCTTCCTGAAATTATCCTCGCCCTCCTTGAGCGAGATCGAGTTCACGATCCCTTTCCCTTGCAGGTATTTGAGGCCCTCCTCGAGGATTTCCCACTTCGAGGAGTCGACCATGATTGGGACCTTCGCCACATCCGGCTCGCCCTGGAGGAGGCGGAGGAAATGGCTCATCATCGCCTTGCCGTCGATGAGGCCGTCATCGAAGCAGATGTCGATGACGTTCGCCCCGTTGCTCACCTGCTGGCGGACCACCTCCACGGCGGCTTCCAATTCCCCGGCGCGCACGAGCTTCGCGAACTGCGGCGAGCCGGCGACGTTCGCGCGTTCCCCGATCATGAGGAAGCGCTTGTCCGCGGTGTGGTTGTAAGCCTCGGTGCCGGAAAGACGGAGGGCGTGGGGGATGGTGTTCATGGAAATGAATGAAGTTTGATTAACCCACCACCGGCACTTCGCGGGGCGCGTATTTGGCGACGGCCTTGGCGATCTCGGCGATGTGCTCCGGAGTGTTGCCGCAGCAGCCGCCGGCGAAGTTGAGGAGCCCGGCCTTGGCGAACTCCGCCATGTAGTCATACATGTGGCGCGGCTCGAGGTCGTAGCCGGTGGGCGCGAG
>CAXTTX010000040.1:11140-18991 GCA_964247045.1 uncultured Verrucomicrobiales bacterium
GGCGTTCGGGTAGCAGGAGATGGCCGAGGCGGCACAGGCGGAGAGTTCCTCCAGATGCGGCCTCATCAGGTCGGGTCCGAGGGAGCAGTTGAGGCCGATGGCGAGGGGTTTGGCGTGGGAAAAGGCATTCCAGAGGGCCTCGACCTTCTGTGCGGAGATCATGGTTTCGCCCCCCAGTCCGACGGCTGCGGAGACGATCAAGGGCAAACGGTGGCCGTCTTCCGCGAAGACTTCCTCAAGAGCCACGACAGCGGCCTTGGCATTGAGGGAATCGAAGATGGTTTCCACCATGAGGATGTCGCAGCCGCCCTCGATGAGGGCGCGGACCTGGTGTTTGTAGGCCGCGAGGACTTGGTCGAAGGTCACCACCCGGAAGGCGGGGTCGTTCGCGTCCGGTGAATTGGTAAGCGAGACCGTCAGTGGCCCGATGGCACCGGCAACGTAACGCTTGCGGCCGGTGTCGGTGCCAACGTCATCGGCCCATTTGCGACAGAGGCGGGAGGACTCGACGTTGATTTCCCAAGCGAGGTCGTTCAGGAAGGAATTTTCGAGGATCTTCTGGAAGAACTCCGGATCCTTCCGCCCGCCCTTTTCGCGAGGGTCTTCGACGAAAAATTCGCTCTGGGCGATCCCGGTGGCGGAGAACGTGTTGGTTTCGCAAATGTCCGAGCCGGCCTCGTAAAAGCGGCGATGGATGTCGCCGATGACCTCGGGTTTGGTGATCGAGAGGATATCACCGTTGTTAAGCAGGTCCTTGTCGTTGTCCGCGAAGCGGTTACCGCGGGCGTCCTCCTCCCCGAGGCCATAGCCGCGGATGGTGGTGCCCATAGCCCCGTCGAGGACGAGAATCCGTTCTTGGAGAGCACGCTGGATTTCTGCGGTGGAATCGGCCTGTGGCATGGCCGGAGCCTAATCCGTAAAGGACCCATTTCAAGAATCAAATCTTCATATCTGGATATGATGATGTGACTTTACGGGAGTTCGCCGTCGTCTTGGCCGACTTGGTCATAGTCCATCTCCCGGACCCGCTTGCGGTCGCGGACAGCCTCGACATGGGTGCGGAGCAATTCCCGGAGTTCCGTGCCGCCCTTGACGGCCGGAATGATCAACTGCGGCATCGAGCGGTCCGAGGTTTCCATCTGGATCGTCGCCAGGCCGGTGAGGCGCATCCACCAGGTCCGGAAAGTCTGGGTGTCCTTCACCCGGTAGAGTTCGATCTCGTCAATATTCTGGTTGATGACCCCGCTGGTGACGCGGACCCGCTCGCTGGTGAGTTCATAGACGCGGGTGCGAACGAGGAGAAAGCGCCAGAGCAGGTAGCCTAGAGGCAGGACGAGCGCGGCAAGGAGCGGAAGCATCACCGTCAGGAGGCTTACCGCCACAATGGCGCCGGAGAGAACCAGACAGGCGGCAATCGGCCCGAGGTTCAGCCATTGGGAGGAACTGCCTTTCCAAAGAATTTCTTCGCTCATTGCCGGGATGATGCGTTTTTCGCTCCGGTTCCGGCAAGTGGAGAATGGGAAGGTTTTTCCAACAGACGGGCTCAAGGCCCCGTGTTTTTCCACTCACGGGTGACGGACACCTTGACCGAACCCTGAACGCGCGTGGCGAGGTTGCCCTGCCCCCCGGAACGATAAGTCTGAATGGTGTCCAGCTCCTCCCGTAGCACAAGAGGATAGACCAGCGAGAGCCAGATCTTGCCGGACTGGATGGTAACGTCATCGCTGGTGAATTCCCCGTCGAAGTTGGGGAAATTTTTCCGGCTGTAGTCGCCGGTCACCGAGAAAACGCCACAGGGATGGCCCGCCACGGCCTCGAAGGATTCCAAGGTCAGCTTGAACGAGCCTTTCGCCTCGCCGGCAACCAACATCGGAAGCGTGTCGCCGGTGACAGCCAGTTCATCCCCCACCTTGAAGCGGCGCTTCCCGAACCACAGCGGGCGCGGGGCCAGCGCGTTGTCCACAAGCAGGAGATCGAAAACAGGAGAGAGCTGCTTGGAGAGGGCGGCGGACCGGAAGTCACCGCTGCCGTCGGCACGCCAGGCATTGCCCGACTTGTTGAAAAGGCTCGGCTTGACAGCCATCCCGGGGATCGCGCCTTCCTTGGGCTTCTCTTCCTCCACCTCCTCGGGGTCCTTGCCGGACTCAAGGAACTCCGACTTTTCCAAGGTGTAGCGGACCTGGTTGCCGGCTCGCTCGCACTTGGTGACGGTGGTCTGGGTGCCCTTGATCATGGCCGCCTGGCTGCCAATTTCGGATTTTGAAACCTGCCGGCTGGTCTGCTCGTTGCGGCGGGTCGTCCGCACCTCGATGCGGGGAGGAAAGGGCAGGTCCTTGCGGAAGACCGCGCCTTCCGCGTTCTTGTCCACCAGCTTCTCAAGCGCGGGATCCGGTTTACTACCGGATTCACCGGTCTTCTTGGCGATGTTGCTTTCCGCGGCGGAGCGCGCCTTGTTCACGAGGTTTTTCGCCTTGTCACAGGAAGAAAAGGCGAGGGCGAGCAAGGGCAGCGTCAACAACAACGGGAGTTTCATAATTCAAATAACGTAGCTGCAGCAGTCGAGCTGCTGGTTCATCTCGGCGGCGGGATTCTCCTCCTTCGCGACCCCGACGACCACGGCGGGAACACCGGCAACGGTATTGTGCGGGGCAACATCGCTGAGCACAACACTGCCCGCACCCACTTTCGCCCCGGTCCCGATTTCCACACGGCCGAGGATTTTCGCGCCCGCGCCAAGGAGCACGCCGGAGCGGATGATCGGGTGGCGGTCGCCGGATTGCTTGCCGGTACCGCCGAGAGTGACCTCATGGAGAATCGATACGTCATCCTCGATGATGGCGGTTTCGCCGACGACGAAGGAGGTGGCGTGGTCGAGCAGCAGGCCGCAACCGATGCGGGCGGCGGGGTGGATGTCCACGGCGAAGACCTCGCTGGCGAGGCTCTGGAAATAGAGCGCGAGCCAGCGCCGGCCATCAAGCCAGAGCTGGTGGGACACGCGGTAGGTGGTGAGGGCTAGGAAGCCCTTGAAGAACAGGAGCGGCTCCAGCGGGGAAAAGCACGCCGGGTCGCGGTCGAACATCGCCAGCAGGTCCCGCGACGCGGCGTGGACGACTGCGGGGTTCTTCTCGAAAATGTCGGTGAGGAGCGGCTCCATGCTGACGCGCGGCATGTCCTCGCGAGAAAGGCGGCGGGCTAGGCGCGCGCCGAGGGCCGCGGCGAGGCTCTGGCGGGAAAGGATCACATCCGTCACGAGGTGGCGCATGGAGGGTTCCTGTGCCGCCACGAGATCCGCCTCGCCGCGCAGGCGGTCCCACAGATTGGAGGTATCCACGGCCTTGCCCGAGCACAGCTTGGCCGCATTCTTGCTCGCCGGAAGCGTTCCGGTCTGTTGGGATTCACTCATGAAGATTTCTCAAAAATTGGAATACGCGTGCCGGGCGATGGCCCAGCTCGCGAAATACCATGACGGGCGAACTCTTACACGGCTTGAAGACCTAGCGCAACGCGAAGCAGTCTCCGGCAACTTTCTGGTGCAGATTCTCAACGACCTGCGGCGGGCGGGGCTGATCGAAAGCCGCCGCGGCAAGGCGGGTGGCTACCTGCTCGGGCGGACCGCGGACAAGATCACCCTGCGCCAGATCGTCGAAGCGGTGGACCCCGCCCTGCTGCAAACCTCCGTGACGCGGGAAGGAGATTCCGGGCAGTCCGTCCGGCGGGTCTGGGACCAGATTTCCACCTCCCTCTTGAAATCCATGGAAGAGATCACGGTGGAAACCATGGCGACCAGCACCGGCGACCCGATGTTCTATATCTGATCGCGGGGGCGAAACGGGTTGCCATTGGTCTAACAAAGGTCAGGAGGACCGAGGGGATAAAGCGCGTCCGGCACTCATGTGAACAGTTATCGAATGATCGATTGTCAAGAAAACTAAAATATTTCACTGGCTGGAAAAGGCCGTTTTGGATATAGGAATGGCGTTTCACCGTTCCCGCACCCCCATGGCCTCCTCTTCCGATCACACTCACCACATCAAGATCCGCTCCACCCAGATGGAGATGCCTTCCGGGAGCCGTGTCCGCGAGGAGGATTACGACGGCAAGCTGAAGGCGGCCCAGGAGGAGTTGGACCGCATCCAACAACAACGCGAGGAGCTGGAGCGCAAGAAGACCGAGCTGGAGGAACTCACCGGCCGCAAGCGGACTTTCATGTCCCAACAGGTGGAGCTAACCGAGAAGCTGACCTCGTCGCTGACGCTCATCGACCGCGGCTTGTTCGAGATCCGGCAAGAAGCTGAGGACCTGGAACAGTGCCGGAGCTGCTTTGCGGCCCACCTCGACAAGCTTCAGAAGATCAATCCCGAAAGCTGGAACCGCGACACGATGTCCGAGCGCCTGGAAAAGGCCTCGATGGTGATCGACATCGCGTCGGACGAATATGACCAGGCGGCCGCGCACTTCGAAGGCACGCGGAGCGGGTCCATCTTCGGCCGGGCTTCCAAGCGCGGCCGCGCGGCCAACCGCAACTCGGGCAAGTCCGAGTTCATGTCGAACCTGCGGAACGGATTCGCTTTCAACCTGCCGATCGTCGTCCTGGGAGGAATCGCCCTCCTGATCTATTTGACCAAATAGTCCCCAAGCCCATGAGCCGCGCCATTCTCAAGGAAGACCTGGAACTCAACCAACTCCGCGAGCACGAACAACAACTGCTGCAACTCGAAAAGGAAGCGGCGGAGATCCCCAAGCGGATCGCGCGCGAGCAGAAGGAACGTGAATCGATGATGCCCCCGCTGGCGGAGATCGAGGAACGCAAGCGCCTGCGCGAGCACGAGGACATCCTCTCGCGCGGCGAGGCGAAGAACATCCTGCGGGATCAGAACAAGAGCCTCTTGCTGCTGGTCATGCTCATCGCCGCCACCGGCAGCCTGGTGTGGTGGGGACTGAAGCTGATGCAGGGTTGATACACCCGCGGTTAGACGAAGGCCGCGGGATCGACTTTGCCTTTCATGATGAAAGGCACGCCTTCCTTGCGAAGGAGGCGTTCCTTGCGGGCCACATGCGTGCCCGCGATTTCACCGCCGAAACCACCGACGCGGCCGTCGGAACAGATCACGCGGTGGCATGGGAGGGTTGGATCGTCCGGTGCACGGCGGAGAGCGGTACCCACGGTGCGGGCACTGCCGCGGCGGATCCATGAGGCGATGCAGGCGTAGCTGGAGACCTGACCCACGGGGATCCGGCGGACGGCCTCGTAAACGGCCCGCTGGAAATCCGTGGGCTCCGGGGCGGAAGCGACTGGTAACTTAGCCTTCATCCCGGAGTCTTGGCCGGCTCAGGCTTTCGCGGCGGCTTTTTTCTTCACCTCCAGGCGCTTCTTGAGCTCACCCCATTGCGGGCGGCCAACGATGTAGCCGACGCAGCCGTCCTTGCCGCAGAGGCAGGGGTGGTCCTCGTAACAATCCACGTCGAAGCCATAGTCGAAAGTGAGTTCATCACCCGGATTGATGTCCACGAGCGAGTGGATGAAGATCTTGCGGCCCTCGATCCATGCCTCGCAGTTGGGCGCGCAGGAATGGTTGATGAGGCGGGCGGTATTCCAAGGCACGTTGCCGTCGATATCGTAGCGCTTGGACAAGGTGAAGATATAAACGGCGGCGTCGCCCGTCTTGAGGGATTTCGCATGCTGGGAGACACCGCGCTTCTCGCTGGTATCCTTGTCGATCAACTCGCCGACGTACTCGATGATCTTGGTCTCCTTCGGGATGAAGGTGGTGGCGTAGACGCCCCGGCCGTGGATCTCGGACCCGCGGACCTCGCAGTATTGGCTCTGGCCGCGGTTCCAGAGTTCGACAAGCTTGCGGTGGAGGATGTTGGGATCGGTTGCCGCCTTTTTCGCGGCGGTTTTTTTCCTGGAGGCCATGGCGTTGATTCTAACGAGCCTCGCGCTTTTCAACAGGAGGAAATTTCATATCGGCGGGCAAAGTGCCGTAGAGGCTCCGCAAATCGTTCACCGAGAGGCCGGAACCGTCGATGAAGGTCCAGTTGTTCTTGCCCTTGTCGGAGATGGCGACCTGGAAGCCGATGGTTTCGATGAAGACCGGCTTGGAGGCCGACTTGGGATCATTCGGCGGAACGATCCGGACCTTGGCCGTGGTGGGAACGAGAACGAGCCACTGGTTGAACACCCCCCGCTCCATTTCCTGGCCATTCACCTTCTCCACCTTCCTCCCCGGAGCCACCTCGTAGGAGCGGGGTTGGCCTTGGGGTTGAAAGGAAATCATGCTGATGCCATTCTGGACCATCTGGGCGGCAGCGCCAGAAAGTTGCTTTTCAAGCGCCGCCATGCCGCCGTCGATCTTCTTGGCGGTCCGCTCCTTCCAAAGCGGGTTCATGCGGTCCAAGGCGACGTTATAATGGCCGAGCACAACCTCGTTACCCAGATTGGCCACGGCATCCACGGCAGAGGCCACGACTTCCGGCGGGGCCATCTGGGTGGCTGCCGGAGCGGCTTCCGCCCCGGCACCCGGAATTTTCGGCAGGGGAGCCAACGGCGGCGGCGCCTGTGCATGAAGGCCGCTGGCAAAAACCAGAAGGGCCAGGGGAAAGAGGAATAACTTCAATTTCACGGGCCAATGTGATGGCGCGGCCACCGGCGCGCGTCAAGCGCCGGGGAGAACAGAGTCCAGAGACAAGAGTCCAGAATCCAGAAACGCTTCTCTCTCTTGTCTCTGGTTTCTGGTTCCTGAATCCTCACGGATAGGCAACCGCCAGGATCTTCCAGCCCGCGGCCAGCAATCCCGTGGAAGCCGCCGGCGACAGGGTGCCGGTGTGGATGAGGGTCTTCGGCCCGCTCCCGAGGTCATCCCGGGTCGCGAAATACCGCACTTCTTCCGTCCAGGTGACGTGGTCCACGGCCGCAGGGACCTGGATCTCGCCGGTGGCAGTCTCTCCGGCTGGCAGGCGGCCGATCACTTTCACCGTCTTGTAATCTGCCCCTGCAGTGGTACTGCGGACGGCAAGCATGGCGATTGAGGAGACGAGGAAATCCGCTTGGCCGTTGGAGGTCACGGAATTGGCAAGGCGGACGATGTTCCCGCGACCGCCGGCCTTGGGCATGGCCTCCAAACAAGTGACTATGCGGTGACGGCGGGTGACGCTGAGGAAGCGCTGGATCTGGAAATCCTTGATGTCCTCCAATGTGACTCCCATCGCCAGGAGGGCGGCCTCGTCCTTCGCCGCGAGTTCTTGCTTGGTGAGGGCATAGGTGTCTTCCGGAATGCCAACCATCTTGGTCACCAACACGGCTCCCCCTGCGGAGGCGACCATGGCGCCCACCCGCAGGGGCAGACCGCCCGCGAAGAAAGCCCAGGTGACCTTGTCCATTTCTTCCTGAAGGCGGCGGTTGTCGGTGTAAGGGTCGACGCCGAGCTGCTTGGCGGTATCCAGCCGGGCTTTTTCAAAGCCGGCGGCATCGCGTGCGGCCTGGCCGATTCCCTTGCCGAAATGGGCGGCCGTTTCCCCGGCATCGGTATCCGGGTCTTCCACATCCTTCTTGGTTCTCTCCGCCAGGGTGGTGACGCCGCGTCCCACCGCGGAGCCGACCTTGACAAAGAAGTGCCCCACGGTGGCCGGGGCCTGCTTCACGCTCTCCACCGGGTTCTTGACAATGTTCTTCACCGCCTCCACCGGCTGCTCGATTGACTTTTTCAAGCCTTCCTGGAACAGGTCGCTCTTGCTGGTTTCCGCGAGCTTGCGAAGCGCGTCCGCCTCGACGGCACGCTCTTTCACCTGCGGCACACCGACGGCGGTGAAGGTGCCGGTCTTTTCGGTGTCTTTCGGGACCACCAGGTCGCC
>CAXTTX010000041.1:0-17830 GCA_964247045.1 uncultured Verrucomicrobiales bacterium
GGAGGCCTGGGGGTCGCAACCTGGTTGTTCCTGCGGGAACGGGACGCGCGCCACGAGCAGGCGAGATTGCGCGTGGTGGCGGAGGACGCGTTGGCCAACGAGAAATGGCTGCGGGTGGATGCCAAGGCGGTTGCCATGGTGACCGAGGCGGCGGTGCTTGCGAAATACGCGCTTCCTGCCGGAATCCTCGGGGACATGGAGAAGGCCGATGGATTACTCGGCCAGATCCCTCCTGAGAAGGTCCCGCGTTCCTTTGAAGCAGCGAAGGTTTTCAATGAGGTTGCCTATTGGAATCTCACGCGGGGACTTTGGAAGAAAGCGGCGGACCGCTACTTCGCGCTGGGTCACGTGCTCACCAGCGTGGACATGACGGATTCGGAGGGGATCTCGATAAGTCTTCTGCCGGTGGTCACCGCTGTCAGCGAGTGGGGTAAGCAGGACCAGTATGACAAAATCCTTGAATTGACCCTCAAGCGTTTTGGGAACTCGGCCAACGCGATCGTCGCCGAACACATTTCCAAGGCAACCTTGTTGAAACCGGCTGACGCACAAACCCTGGCGGCAGTTCTGCCGTTGGCGAAAGTTATCAAGGACTCCTTGGCTGGACCGAACAAGGAAACGCGTCCGAACATGGTGGCCTGGCGACAGTTCTCCCTGGCGTTGATCACCTACCGCCAGGGCTTCCTGGACGAAGCCGCTGATTGGGCGCACCGGAGCCTGGCGACGGCGTCCGACCGCGAACACCGGGTGGTCTCGAACAAGATTCTCCTCGTGATGGTGGACATCAAGCAGGGACGGACCGCAGTGGCGGGAGACGCGTTGAAGGAACTGCGCAAGCAAGTGGATGGCTGGTTCACGGGAACTTTTCCGACGGGGACTCCCGAAAACTCCCTGTGGTATGACCAGGTGGTCGTCCGCATCCTTCTCCAGGAGGCGGAGGAGATGTTGGGAAAAGGCAATTGAGGGATTTGCGGGGGAATCCGGCCGCCCGGAGAGATCGTGTCGGTATCCGGGGCGTTTCCCGTTCTCTTCTATAAAGGGTTGGATTCAAAACGAATTGCCCTGCTGATCCGATGTTCTCCTTGCGGGAGCAGCTGCCATCCTTCTGTAAAATGGGTTTCCAGAAGGACCGCAGCCGCGGGCAGGGATGCGGCTGGAGCGAGGATCCCGCTCCAGCCGCTTCTCGTGAGGGCCGCGCATGCAAAGGGAGGGTCTTTCGCATTTTTGTGAAAAATAGTGCGTCGGGTTACGGGGGATAAACTCGTCCCTCTTATTGGAGGGCAGATTCCAACTTACGCCCGATTCGCGACTCCATCGCCCCCTAAAACCCCAATCCATGAAACAAAAGATCCTATTGATCGTCACCGGCATCTGCGTGTCCGAGATGCCCAGCCAAGCCGCCCTGATCGCCCACTACACGTTCAACGAAGCAGCCGGTGCCTCCGTCGCGGCCAACGATGTGTTCGGTTCCACCGCCGGTGTGGTGGGTGCCAACGTTACCACCGGTGTCGCCGGGGTGAACGGCAATGCCTACAGCTTCGGGGGAGCCACGGCGAATCAGGCCGACATCGTGGACATGGGCAATGCCTCGTTCTTTGCGGCCATCACCACCAGCAACAAATACACCCTCTCGGCCTGGGTGAAGACCGCCGACACCACGGGCAATCGCAACACGGTTGTCTTTGCGGGAAGCAGTACGGTGAACAACATTTATGCCGACCTCGGGGTGGCCGCGGGACAGGCGGGCGCACTTGGTGCCGCGAGCGCGCGCAACAGGCCGACCGGCGCGGTGGCTCCGCAGGACTCCGGAATCTATAGTACGCCCGTGGTGGCACCGGTGAACAACAACGCATGGCACCTTCTCGCGATGACGGTGGATATTTCCACCTCCAAGCTCTCGCTCTACGTGGATGGCGTATTGGCCAACACGCAGACCATGGCCATCGGGAGTTTGCCGACTTTCAACAACTTCGAGATCGGACGTCTCGGGCGGCTGGCTCCTGTTGATCCCTACAACGGTCTCGTCGATGACGTGCAGGTTTACGACCAGGCCCTCACCTTGAGCGAGGTGCAATTCATGTTCGCGAATCCCGGAGCAGTGGTCCCCGAGCCGGGGACGCTCGCCTTGGCCGGACTCGGCCTGCTTTCGCTCACCCGGCGCAAGCGCGCTTGAGTCCGCCGGTCCGGTCCTATCTCGCCGGACCACGCCGACGGCACGATGCCGCGGAACTACCAATAGAAAAACCCATCGATCCCAAACCCCACGTATATGAAACAACCCAAACATCTCCTGCTGCCACTGGCCCTGCTGTTGGCAGCAGACGATTGCCGCGCAGAACTGGTGGCTCACTACAAGTTTGACGAGGCCGCGGCGGCACCCACCGCTCTCAACGCGGTGGCAGGAAGCCCCACGGGAGCGGTAGGAGCCAACATTACCACCGGTCAGCCAGGCATTTCCGGTAATGCCTACAGTTTTGTCGGAACCACCGCGACCCAGGCCGATTGCGTGGATATGGCCAACGCCTCGTTTTTCACGGCCCTCAACGCCAGCGGGAAGCTTTCCTTCACGGCCTGGGTCAAGACGTCCGACACCACCGGCAACCGCAACTGCGTGGTGTTTGCAGGGGATGATACGGTTGCCAATGTTTATGCGGACCTTGGCGTGGCTGCTGGCCAAGCAGGAGCTCTCGGTGCTGCCAGCGCGCGAAACCGTCCGGTGGGTGCAGTCAACGCCGGCCAGACGACGGGAATCTACAGCACCCCGACGGTAGCTCCGGTGAATAACGGTGCGTGGCACCATCTCGTCATGACGGTGGAGCTATCCACGTCCAGGCTCGAACTCTGGGTGGACGGGGTTCTGGCAAATACGCAGATCATGACCACGTCCTTCTTCCCGGTTTTCAAGAATTTCGAAATCGGCCGACTGGGACGCCTGGCACCTGCCGATGCTTACGCCGGCCTCGTTGATGACGTGCAGGTGTATGACCATGTTCTCACGTCGACGCAGATCACCTATCTCAAGAATCATCCCGGTACCGCCTACACCTCGGCGGACTCGGAACCGGATGGCCTGGCGGATGCTTGGGAGATCCTCTATTTCGGGGATATCACTTCCCAAACCGGCTCGGGCATCGGCCCCGATCTGGATGGCGCGACCAATTTGGAAGAGCAGGCCGCGGGAACCAATCCCACCATCGCCGATACCGACGGAGATGGACGCACCGACGGTGCCGAACTCCACACGGCACCGCTCACGGACCCATTGGATGCCGATACGGACAACGATGGCCTCACCGACGGTGCCGAGGTGAATACTCACCACACCGATCCGAATACTGCGGACAGTGATTTCGACAGCCTACCGGATGCATGGGAAATCGCCAATTCGTTGAATCCGCTCAGCGATGCCGGAGATGACGGTGAGTTGGGAGATCCCGACACGGATGGGCTGGCCAACGTGGACGAATACCACGGCGGAGTCGGTAGCACGAACCCGCACGACTCGGATTCGGACGATGATGGTTACAACGATCATCAGGAAGACCGCTTCGGGAGCTGGGGTGATATCACCTTGACCGGTACCGATCCTAACAATCCGGACACCGATGGCGACGGTATTCTGGATGGCCAGGAAAACCCGACCGTGGCCTATGTGCCGGGCGTGACCTCAGGAACCGATCCCAACAAGTTCGACACGGATGGTGATGGCTTCAACGACAAGGGCGAGTTCCTTGCCGGTTCGAATCCCAAGGATGCTGGCTCGGTGCCGGTCGTGGCAAAAGGCCTCGTGGCCCATTACAAGTTTGATGAAGCGGCGGCAGCGCCGACCGCCGTCAGCGCGCTGGGCAACAGCCCCGGAGCGGTGGGTGCATCGGTGGTCACCGGCGTGACGGGAATCGCGGGCAATGCCTATCAGCTCGACGGCCTGATCGGCCAGGCCGACATCGTGGACATGGGTAATGCCCAGTTCCTCACCGACGTCCTCGCGACCAAGGCCCTGACCTACACCGCGTGGATCAAGTCCACGGATGTTTCCTCGGGCCGCAATGTGGCGATTTCCGCCTCCAACAGCACACTGGCCAACAGCTACGTGGACTTCGGAATCAACGGGGCCGCTCCGCACCTCGGCGCGCTCTACGGCCGCTTCCGGCCGGATGGCAATGCCAACATCGTCGATATCTTCAGCGACACGGCGCCATCGACCGTTCTGGTCAATAATGACACGTGGCATCACATTGCCCTGTCCGTCGATCTCCCGACCACAAGCCTCAAGCTTTACGTGGATGGCGTGCTGACCGCGGAGAACAACGCGATTCCCTTGGCTGTTTTCCCGGTGTTCAACAACTTCGAGATCGGCCGCCTCGGCCGTCAGGTTCCGACCGATGGCTATCAAGGGCTCATCGACGACGTGCAGGTGTATAACGAGGCCTTGGCACCCGCGCGGATCGCCGCCCTTTTCGCGATGCCCGGCGTGTCCGCGGACGAGGACCACGACAGGCTCGACGACCAGTGGGAGATTGATCACTTCGGCAGCATCGCCGCCCAGAACGGTTCCGGCGATCCGGATGCGGACAACATCCTGAACGAGGCGGAGGAAACCGCGGGAACGGATCCGGGCGTCCTGCCGAATCCGGCCGTCGCGGCCACGGTGACTTCGGTGAGCTTCGCGCCGGGTGGCAACTACGTCATCAACTTCACCGGCACTCCGAACACGGCCTACCGGGTCACGAAATCCACGACCCTCGGAGGCTTCGCCGCGATGGCTCCGCCGGTTTCCGCCACCACGAACGGCAGCGGCGTGGGCATTGCGACGGTGCCATCCGGCGAGGCCACCGGTCCGAAGAACTTTTACCGCCTCGAGGTCCCGTAACTCTTCAACGGGCCCGCCTGACCCCGTAACCCTTCTTCGGCGGACAGCCGCGGAGGGTCAACCGGGGCAGGGCGGAATGCCCTGAGGGTAAACTCCCGATTTTTTTCATGCGATTCATTGCCATTCTCCCCTTGGCCGCCTTGTTAGGAGGCGGTACGCTCGATGCCGCCCTTCTCGGCCACTATAAGTTCGACGAGGCCGTAGGGGCGGCCACCGCCCTCAACCAGGTGGCCGGTGCCACCAACGGAGCGGTGGGAACCGCCGTCACCACAGGCCAGGCCGGCATCGCGGGGAATGCCTACCGTTTCAACAACAATGCCGCCCAAGCCGGTATTGTGGATATGGGCAATGCCTCGTTTTTCCCGGCCATCACCACCAGTGGCGCCCTGACCTTCTCCGTATGGGTGAAGACCACGGATACCACGGGAAATCGCAACACTGCCATCTTCGCCGGAGATGATACGGTGGGAAACGTCTATGCAGACCTAGGGGTGGCCGCGGGACAAGCGGGTGCCCTTGGTGCCGCCAGTGCCCGCAATCGGCCGGTGAATGCGGTAGCCGCCCAGCAAACCGGAATCTACAGCACTCCCGTGGTGGCCCCGGTGAACGATGGGGCCTGGCATCACCTGGTCATGATCGTCAACGTTTCATCGGCCACGCTGTCCCTTTATGTGGATGGGGTTCTTGCCAACACGCAGGTGATGGCGACGTCGGGTCTCCCGGTGTTCAAGAATTTCGAGATCGGACGCCTCGGCCGAAACGCTCCGGTGGATCCTTTTGATGGCTTTGTCGATGATGTGCAGGTTTATGACGAGGCGCTGTCCGCGAGCCAGGTGGAGTATCTCCACACCCATCCGGGCGTATCCTTATCCGGCCCGGTGCCACCGCTGGTTGCCGCAGATCAAGTGACGATGCAATATCTCGGCAGCGTAACGCTCGACGTGCTCGGCAACGACGAACCGGGTGTGCAGGCGGGAACGGTGGAGATTGTGACGGCTCCCGGTTCCGGAAGCGCCGTTCCAGACGCCCAGGGCAAAATCCTCTACAAGCATTTGACCGGGTCTCCGGCGACGGACAGTTTCACCTACCGTGTCAAGGGAGCGTCCGGCTTGTTCTCCGCACCGGCGACCGTGACGGTGAATTTCAGCACGCAGCCGCGGATTCCCAATATAACCGTAGTGATGCCCGGCACTCCGCCCGCGGTGAACTTCTCTGTGGTGAATGCGCTTCCCGGCGTCAGTTTCACGAAACCGGCAACGATGGAAGTTCCCCAAGGAGATACGAAGCGGCTTTTTGTGGCGGAACGCGGAGGGAAAATCTACGTGATCCCGGACATCACCGCGGCGACTCCGGTGAAGCTCCTGTATCTCGATCTATCTGGCATCACGCTTGACGACGGTAATGAACAGGGCCTCAAGGGTTTTGCATTTCACCCGGATTTCGCGAACAACGGTTATGTGTTCGCCGCCTACAACCATCTGGAAGCCGGCTCGGAATGGATCCGGATCTCGCGCTTCAAGTCGAACAGCCCCGCGACCAATACCGCGATCTCCCTGGCGACGGAGGAGATCCTCATCAACCAACTCTATCTGCCGGAATCCGGCAATCAACCGCGGATCCACAACCTCGCCGAGTGCAACTTCGGTCCGGACGGCTACCTCTACATCGGCATCGGCGATGGAGATGGGCACCCGGACCCGAGCAACAACTCCCAGCGAATCGACAAGAATTTCTGGTCCTGCCTGATGCGCATCGACGTCGATCTGGAGGCGGAGGATTACACCGCCGCGGATGGCACGGGCACCGATGATGCCAGCGTGCCACCCAACGTACATCCCGCCGTGGTGTTGCACGGCGGGCATCCCCTTTATGAGATCCCCGGGGACAACCCCTTTGTCGGCGCGACGAGTTTCAACGGCCTGCCGGTCGTTCCTGCGAATGTCCGCAGTGAATTTTACGCGGTGGGATTGCGCAATCCATGGCAGTTCAACTGGGATCCGCTGAACAACAACCTTTGGCTCGCGGATGTGGGGCAGGACACCAGGGAGGAGGTGAACTTGGTCACCAAGGGCGGAAACTACGGCTGGGCATTTCTTGAGGGCACCTTGCCCAGGAAAGGTGTGCCTCCGGCGGCGGCCGCGCTGACGGGGCCGGTCTATGAATACGACCACGGCAACGGACCTTATCAGGGGGAGGCCGTCATTGGCGGCCTGGTTTATCGCGGAAGCCGCTATCCGTCGCTGGTTGGGAAGTATATCTTCGGCGACTTCCTGACCGGCAACATCTGGACCATGAACACGGACGGCGGGCCGCCGGCCGTGCAACGCATCGCCGGGGAGTCAGGCGTGGTGTGCTTCGCGATGGATCCAACGGATTCGAGCCTCTTGATCCTGGATCACGGGGACGGCGTGGTGCGCAGGCTGGTCAGCACTCCCGCGAGCGGGGGATTTCCGCTCACGCTGGGTGCCACCGGTGTGTTTGCGGATCTTGCGGACCTTTCGCCAAACCCGGGGGTGATGCCCTATGAACCGAACCTGACATTCTGGTCGGATTATGCGGTCAAGCGCCGCTGGTTCGTGATCAAGAACACGACGGACAAGTTCGGCTATAGCGAGGAGGGGCCTTGGCAATCACCGGTGGGGGCTGTCTTCGTGAAACACTTCGATCTGGAATTGGAGCGGGGAAATCCCGCGACGAAGAAACGGATTGAGACCCGGCTCTTGGTTAGGACAGGCGAGGGGACCTATGGGGTGAGCTACCGCTGGAATGAACAAGGCACGGAGGCGGATCTCGTGCCTGACGAGGGGGCGAGCTTCAACCTGAACATCACGGACCACGGCAATCCGGTGGTTCAGACCTGGCAGATTCCCAGCCGCGCCCAATGCAGCACCTGCCATACGGCACAAGGCGGCCATTTCCTCAGCTGGAACACGCGCCAGCTCAACCGTCCCGGTTCGCTGGCGACCACCAGCGGCAATTTCATCAGCCTGCTGGGGCTTGCCGGTTATCTGGACCAGGCGCCACCGTGGGTGAACAGCTTGCCGCGCCATGTGGCGCCGGATGAAACGGCCTTCACGCTGGAAACCAGGGCGCGTTCGTGGCTGGCTGTCAATTGCTCGTATTGCCACCAGAGCGGTGGCATCGGCGGCGGTGACTTTGATCTCAGTCCGCAGCTTTCCCTGGCTTTGACCCGAATCGTCAATGGTGGAGCCTCAAGTGCGGGCGACCCCTACAAACTGATTGTGCCCGGCAACCATGATCAATCGGTGATCTGGAACCGCTTGGCAAACGCGAATGGCTTCGGCCGCATGCCGCCGCTTGGGACATCGCAACCGGATCCAAAGGGAGTGCAGTTGTTGCGCGATTGGATCGATGAGAAACTGCCGGAGCACCAGACCTATGACCAGTGGCGGATGGAACATTTTGGCAACTTGGTTTCCACGGAGGGTGCCCCGGATGAAGATCCCGACAGCGACGGCCTGAACAACCGATACGAGTTCCTGACGAACACGGATCCCGACAACGCGGGCAGCCTGTGGAAACCCGGAATCACCGTGGGCGACTCCTGGGTGAACTTCCCAAACCTGGAGAACCGCAGGATCCGCGTGGAGAGCAGCACGAATCTGCTGAACTGGAGCCTGTGGGATGTGCCCGGAAACGACGGGCTGCCTGCCAGCGGCGCCTACCGGAGTTTCAGCCGTGATCCGGGAGATCACCGGCGGTTCTTCAAGTTCCGGATCGAGGAACCGTGAGGTTCAGCGGAGGTTTGTTAGCCCAAGGAAGATCGTGGCATCGGCGGCAGCCGTAAGGAGGGAGGACATTCTTGTCCTCCTTGTGCAGGGAAACCACGGGAGCCGCGATGAATCACGGAAAACATGGCTGCAAATTTCCCATCCGCGCGCCCGCATCGCGAGATCACAAACGCCGCTCCTTGATCTCCGTGGTGATGTCAGTGACGAACTCTTCCAGTGACTTGGTGACGAGGTTCTCGTTGTCGCGATGGCGGATGGAGACAGTGCCTTCGTCTACTTCCTTTTGCCCGAGGACCAGCATATAAGGCACGCGGTCAAGGCGGGCCAAACGGATCTTGGCGCCGATCTTGTCATTGCTGCGGTCCACGGAGACGCGGACACCGGCATCGGCAAGTTTGGCGGAAGCGGCCTCGGCGGCTTCAAGGGTCTTCTCGGAGATCGGGATGACGCGGACCTGCTCGGGAGCGAGCCAGGCAGGGAACTTGCCCTCGAAGTGCTCGATGAGCAGCCCGGTGAAGCGCTCCAGCGAACCGAATGGCGCGCGGTGGATCATCACGGGGATGTGCTGCTGGTTGTCCGCACCGACGTAGGTGAGTCCGAAGCGCACGGGCAGGTTGTAGTCCACCTGCACGGTGCCGAGTTGCCAGTCGCGGCCGATGACATCCTTCACGACGAAGTCGATCTTCGGGCCGTAGAAGGCGGCCTCACCGAGTTCTTCGGTGTATTCGACGCCGAGGGTCTGGACGGCATCGCGCAGGGCGGCTTCCGCCTTGTCCCAGTTTTCCGGGGAACCGACGTATTTGTCCGAGGCTGGATCGCGGAGCGAGAGGCGCACGCGGTAGTCTCCCATGCCGAGCGTCTGGAGAACCTTCTTCACGAGATCCAGGCAGCCCTTCACTTCCTCCGCCACCTGGTCCGGCGTGCAGAAAAGGTGGGCATCGTCTTGGGTGAAGCCGCGGACACGCGTCATGCCGCCGAGTTCGCCGGATTGCTCCCAGCGATAGACCGTGCCGAACTCCGCGAGCCTGACAGGAAGATCGCGGTAGGAGTGGTGATCGCTCGCATAGATCTTGATGTGGTGCGGGCAGTTCATCGGCTTGAGCAGGTAGCCTTCATAGGCGCCCGATTCGAGGCCGTTGAGCAGCGTGGCGCAGGTGGCGTCCTCGTCCGCGAGTTTTTCCAGCACGTCGCGCTCGGCGATGGCGGGGTATTGGCTCTCCTGATAGTAGGGAAAGTGGCCGGAGGTGCGGTAGAGGTCGAGCTTGCCGATGTGCGGCGTGAAGACCTGCGAGTAGCCCTGCTTGTCGAGTTCCTGCGTGATGAACTCCTGCAAGGAACGGCGGACGAGCGCTCCCTTCGGCTTCCAGAGGATGAGGCCCTGTCCGACCGCTTCGTCGATGTGGAAAAGTCCGAGCTCCTTGCCGAGGCGGCGGTGGTCGCGCTTCTTCGCCTCTTCAAGGCGGTTCAGGTGTTCTTCGAGCAGTTCCTTGCTTTCAAAGGCCGTGCCGTAGAGGCGTTGGAGCTGGCCCTTGGATTCATCTCCCATGTAAAACGAGGACGAGACGGACATCAGCTTCACGTTCTTGCACTTGGAGGTGTAGCCCACGTGCGGACCGGCGCAGAGGTCGATGAAGTCGCCATTTTGGAAACACGAGATCTGTTCGCCCTCGGGGATCTTGTCGATGAGGTCGAGCTTGAAGCGTGAGGCATTGCCCGGGCGTTCCGTGAGGCCGCCGAGGCGTCCGCTCTCCGCGAGCGCCTTTGCCTCGTCGCGAGACAGGGCCTTGTATTCGAACTTCTGGTTCTCCTTCGCGACCTTCTTCATCTCCGCCTCGATCTTCTCGAAGTCATCCGGCGTGATGCGGTGCTGCAGCTCGAAGTCATAGTAGAACCCGTTTTCGATCGGCGGGCCGTAGGCGAACTGCGCGTCCGGCCAGAGGCGTAGGATTGCAGTGGCCATGACGTGGGCGGAGGAATGGCGGAGCCGCTCCAGATCCGTCATCTGGGCACGTTCATCAAGAGTCTTGCGTTCGGACATTGGGAAGGGAAGTTGAGAGTGGGAAGTTGAGAGTCGAGAGGAGTTTTGGAAGGTGCCGAGTGATCAGTGATCAGAAAAGAGGAAGGCGTCGGCTCGTGTTCTTCCATCCTTCTGCTTTCGCTCGGAGCCGCGGTTCTCGTGCGGATGAGTCACCGGTCCATCAGCGCGAATTTGAGATCGGCTTCGGAGACGACGTCGCCGTTGACGAGGCAGCGGGCGCGGGTCTGGCCAATGGAGCCGCGCATCTTGAGGATCTCGGTTTCAATGAAGATGGTGTCGCCGGGCATGACGGGGCGGCGCCATTTCACGTTGTCCGCGCTCATGAAATAGCCGATCTTGCCGGTGTTCTCGGGCTTGCGGAGCATGAGGACGGAGGACACCTGGGCCATCGCCTCAAGTTGCAGCACGCCGGGCATGATCGGGTGGCCGGGGAAATGGCCGGCGAAGTAGGGCTCGTTGATGGTGACGTTCTTGATCGCCGTGCAGAGGTTGTCGCCCTGGAAGCTGACGATGCGGTCCACCATCAGGAAGGGGTAGCGGTGCGGCAGGATCTTGAGCACCTCGTTGATGTCCAGGACGCTCTCGCCATCCGGCAGGACGACATCGGCGGGCACCATGGAGCGCATGCGGTTGTATTCCGCCTTGAGCTTGGCCGCCATCCTGGTGTTCGGTCCGTGGCCCGGTTTCACGGCGATGACGTGGCCGAGGATGCGGATGCCGGACAGCATCAGGTCGCCAATGAGGTCCAGCGCCTTGTGGCGGGCGAATTCATTGGAGAAGCGGAGGGCTTCCTTGGACATGATCTCGTTGCCGCGGATGACGACCGCGCTTTCGAGAGAGCCGCCCTTGATGAGGCCCTTTTCGAGGAGCGGCTTCACGTCCTCGTAATAGACGAAGGTGCGGGCGGCGGCGATTTCCTTCTCATAGGTCTCCGGCGTGACCTCGGTGGAGAAATACTGGGTGAAGCGGCCCTCCGGACCGACGTTGGTCACGGAGACCTTGAAGGTCTTGCAGGGCACGATCGTGATGATGGTGCCGTCGCCCATTTCCTGGTGGATCGGCTCGCGGATTTCCCAGACCTTGCGGATCGCGTTCTGGGGCACGATGCCGACCTTCTTGATCATCTCGACGAAGGGCCGCGAGGAACCGTCGCCGATGGGCGGTTCGTTGGCGTCCATCTCGATCAGCGCGTTGTCCACTCCCATGCCCGTGAGGGCGGAAATCACGTGCTCCACGGTGTGGACCTTCACCGAGCCCTCTGCCAGCGTCGTGGCGCGCTCGACCGTCTGGACCTTGTCCACGTCGGCATTGATGAAAGGCTGGTCTGGCAGGTCGGTGCGGCGGAACTTGAAACCGTGGCCTTCCGGGGCGGGTTTCAGCGTCAGGGTGACCTTTTCCCCGGTATGGAGAGAAGTGCCTTCGAGGGTGGCCGGACCGGCGAGGGTGTGTTGGACTGCGGCAGACATGGAGAAGGAGGTTCCAGTTTTCCCCCCGGATGATCAAGCGGGAATGGAAAGGAGGGCGGTGAGGTCTTTCGGGGTAGGAAAAAGGTCTGTAAACGAATTATTCATAATCAGTTGGGAGGTGGTCCAGAGCGCTTTGGAGGCTGTCTTTCCTCAACGCACCGGCAGCTTCTTCACCCGGCTCATGGCGAGGCTGGATTCGACATGGGCGGCGTCACTCTGCCGAAGTTCGACGCCGGGGGAATCGTTGGGCAGCTTGTGAATCTTTTCCACACGGGTTTCCAGGAGCCTGATCAGGTCCGGGTCGTCCAGCGCGAGGGCATAGTCCATGGCTTGGCGGTCGGTCCATTCGCCGGTGGGAAGGGTTCTCGCTGCGGACCGTTTCATGAGCGGCACGCGGTGGATGGTGAAAAGATCCATCACGATCCCGCGCATGGGGCCCTGTTGTTTCTTTCCGATCTTCCCGCCATCCGGCATGGAGACGAGACGGTTGGCGGCCTTGTGATATTGCAGGGCGGTCTCGCAGGCGGCTTTCCAGAAGACGCAATGCCACTCCTTCTTCATTTCCGCGGCGAGGATCTTGCGGTCTCCCTGCCATCGGGAGAGGGTATGGAGGGCCGTCCTGGAGGGAGAATCGAGATCGTCCAGTCCCAGGTCCATCTTGCGGAACACGCGGATGAGAACCTTTGCCGCGATGGCCTGGTCCTCCGGGGCGGGAGAATCTAACAGTATGGCGAGGCTGCCGGCCAAAGCGGAGCCGTGCTGCTCCACATCAGGAAGCATGGTGCCCTCTGCAGCTGTCCGGACGGCGGGTAAAAGGGTTTCCCCGCGCCATTCCCTTCCAAACTTTTCGGGTATCACCTGGCCAAGAGCGCCCATGGAAAGATCGAGAACGACTTCCTTATCACCCTCCGAGTTGGGTGGCAGGGTCGGAGGCTTTTCGGTCTCCCGGAGTTCCCTGAACCATTCGGCCCACTTCGGGTCCACCTTGTGCAGTTGATAGAAATCATCCCGGGAACCGGCTTGAAACAAGGCGGCGAGGCGGTCCCGATCGCGGCCGAGCCAGTTCCACAAGGCATCCGATGCCGCGATATCGCCGGCGATCGCACGGCGCTGGAGTTCTTCCATGGCGACACGATGGGTAATCCAATCAGGCTGCAACGCGCCGGTCTCGTTATTCCCGGGAAGGGAGCCGGGGGGCAGGAGTCTTGATATCAGTTCTTCGAGGGATTGCGCGGAAATGTCGATGCGTTGCATTTGCTCCCGCGACCACTCCGAGATCCATTTCCTCTTATCCGTGGGGAAAGTGCTTCCAATCCGGGTCATATCGAGAGGTTGGAAGTAGAAGATCAGATGAGAAAAGATCTCCTTCGCCCCGGCCTTGTGGCCCGCTTGCGACAGGAGTTCCCCCTGGAGGTAGAGGAACCAGTATTTTTCAAAGGGCGTGGTCCAGTCTGCCTTTGTTCCCTCCGAGAGTTCGCGGATGGCTTGTTCGCGGAATTCATGGGCAAGCTCCACTTGCCATGCCTGGGGCGACGTCTCTACCGGCGGGGCAACCAAAAAGCGGGTGGTGTAATAAAGCTTCATGGCGAGCAGCCATTTCCTCCGCGGATCGGGATCGCTCGCGGAATCACAACTGCGAACCCAGAGCAGGTCAGCGAAGGGACTGCCGGGAACCTCGCTTTCATGGCCGGCGACAATCTTCTTTTCCTCCGCAGTCAGCAGGATCGCCGGGTCCTTGAGAAAGGCCGCGATCCGGTCCCTCTCCTCCGGTGCCGGCTCTTTCCCGGAGCCTTGCAGCGTGGCATACAAGTCTTGCGGACAGACATCCGTCCGGGTGAAGGCGAACAGCGGCCAGTCTGATAGATCACGTTCCGGTTCGTCGAGACCCGTCGAATAGCCGGCGATTTCCCGGGAATAGTAATTGTGGCCGCAGAGCGGGCACTCCCGCTCCACCGCCATGAAGCTTGTGGCCCGTGCCGTTGCAAGGGACGACAGGATGCACAGGAGTAACAGGGCGAGGGATTTCATGGCTGCAAATGTCTTTCGGCGGTCATTCCTTGCGAACCGGCACCCGCCGGAGACGCATCAACGCGGGCGTGTAATCCAGGCCCAGGATCTCCTCGCTTGCCGCCGTGGCCTGGCCTTCCACGAAGCCGGGAGGAGAAACTTTGCGGCGTTCCTCCGCCCGCTTCAAAAGAAGCTCCTCAAAGCCGGAATCCCCCAGGGTGGCGACGTAGGTGCACAGAAAATAGGGAAGGTTTTCCGGTGACTTGATCCTTTCGGCGGATTTTTCCTTCCAGAGCGGGGATTTGCGGTCGGTGAGGATTTGGAAGACCAGATTTTCCATCAGAGCGCGGAGCCCGGGGTGCCCCGCGTCCCCATAGCCAGGCAGCGTGGCGAGGTTCTCCAACGCGCCGGGAGAGAGAGCCGCGACTTCGGCAATGGCTTTCACAAAAGGGCTTCGCCAATCGCCAGCCAGTTCCGGCTTCAGCCCGGGACCGGCTGCCTTGGAATTGGCAAGGAAGGAAGTGCAAAGGATCATTCCGTTATCGATATCATTGGTCTTCATCGATTTCATCACCCGAATCATCATCCGTACGAGGAGTTTCTCCTTGCCGGCGGCGTCGAGCTTGCTGCCCGGAGGAACCGGGTGACGGGATAGTTGATACAGGCTGTCCATCAGCTCCTGAGACTCCGCGTTGATTTCAGGCGGACCTCCTTCCTTTCCGGCGGCCAGGACCGCGGGCCAGACGCTCTCCTCCAGCCAGGGATCGGTGGATGGATCCGCAAGTTCCTGGGGAATTGCCCCCTCGGGAGCCGTATCAAAGAGCTCCCGCCATCGTTTCCCGAGCAGCCGCAGCGAATGCTTGAACTCGGGAATCGCGTGAACCATGCGGCCCAGTCTCGCGGGATCCTTGCCAACGATTTTCCAGAGCGCTTCATCCGCCTTGGCGTCTTTTTTCGCCAGTGCGCGGGCTTTCAACTCCTCCAAGGCGGCCTGGTGCTTGTTCCACTTCCCCGTTTCCCCCTCGGTCTTGTTCATCGCTTCCACGGGCAGATGGGGAAGCACCCGGGCGGCAAGTTCCCCGACCGTGGCCTTTGCGGCATCGACCCTCGCGGATTGCTCGCGGGCCCAGGTGAGGATCCATTCG
Organism: uncultured Verrucomicrobiales bacterium; assembly: GCA_964247045.1. GTDB lineage: Bacteria > Verrucomicrobiota > Verrucomicrobiia > Verrucomicrobiales > Akkermansiaceae > Luteolibacter. The sequence goes on from CAXTTX010000041.1 coordinate 15,279, forward strand.
AGTTCCGCATCCGGTGCTTCCTTGCTTTCGCTTTCGATGACCTGCTGGAACAGCACCTTCGCTTCGGCATGCCGGCCAACCTGTCTCAACAATTCGCCCTCCAGATAGGGAAGCCAGCGTTTTTCCGAGCCTACAAAAGCGCCCGCCGCAACTCCGTCCTTCAACGCCTGGATGGCTTCCCGCCGGAATTCGTCAGCCAATTTCGTTTGCCAGGCTTCGCCCGACTGCGTGGCCTCCTCGCGCCAGTAGTGCATCCGCATCGCCAGTTGCCAGTTCGCCCGCAGGTCGGGCTTGCGAAGGCTTTCACAGCTTCTCAGCCATAACAGATCCCAGGCACCCGTGTGCTTGAGCTCGTCCAGGTGTCCTTCCGTGATTTTCTTTTCCGCGGGAGTGAGTGTCACCGCGGGTTGCTTCAGGAACGCGGCCAGAGCCTGCTTTTCCTCCGGGGAAACCTTTTGCCACCGGCCGCCGAGGGACGAGTAGAGGTCCCTGGGACAAATCAGGGGAAGATCGGTGGAAAGCTTCTGCTTGTCATAGAGATCCCTCGGACGCTCGACCAGGTCGGAAACTTCTTCCCCATCCGTGTCGGAGGTGAGGTTTCCGCAGAGTGGACAAGCGTAATCGATCCGGGTGAAGGACTGCATCTGGGCGTTCACGGGGCCCAGGCAGACGCATAGAAGAAGCAATGCTCTTTTCATGGCGATGGAGATTTTGTTTTCCGTCAACGGTCATAGATCACCGTTCGTGCTCCTTTCTCGGGATGGCTGGCGAGGATGGCGACGCGCCTGATGGTGGAGGCATCGATGCCGGTGTGGCTGAGGTAGTCGAACTTGCCGCGGAGGTCGGTGTAACCGTCCTTGTGGAAGAGGATTTCACCGCTGTTGGTTTCCGCGTAGACCTTGATGTAGGTGCGTGGCAACGGTTTGCGGGTTGCGGCGTCGCGCAACTGGACGGTGCGGTCCAAGGGCTTGTGCGAAATTTCCAAGGCCCGGGAATCGAGGACTTTCAACTGCTTCATGTCACCCGATCCGGCAGAGACGAGGACGTTGCCTTTGCGGAGGGCGGCGGTGAGCTCCACCATGGTTTCAGTCTCGGCGGGCGGTAGGGCGACTTCCAGCGATTCGTTCGCGCGGATGCCTGGCTGGCCGCCGCCGCTGCCATCGCCCTTGAGGAAGGGGTCCTTGGAGAAGAGGACTTCGAGGTCGACGTTGAAGAACTCGAGCCGGGTTTTGTCGAGAGAGCGGTGTTTCACGATCAGCTTGCCGGTGTCCGATGCGGCGATATCCAACAGGGGCGCGGCGGGCGCGCTTTCCGGTTTCGCGGTATCGCCCTCCTGATCGAGTGTGGAGATCTCCTCCGCCTGTGCTGCGACGGTGGTGAAACGGTCATGCCAGATGCCGGGCGGCAGGGTGGGCAGATAGCGGGTGGCGATAGCCTGCGCAGCCGGGGCGTCGCCCTGATAGAAGAGGACCACGGCATGCAGATAATCGTAGTTCAGGCTGCCGGGTAGCTTCGCGGGATCGATGCGGGTGAACATGGCCAGGCCCTCGTCGATCCGTTCCTGTAGGAAGAGGAATACAGTCAGGTTCAGAAGGTCGGGAGATTCCAAGGCAGGCTTCCAGGCGAGTTGATCGAGGAAGGAACGGTAGTCTGCCAGAGCCATCGGGTGGGTGAGGCGTGGCTCGTCATCGAAGCGGTGAACCCGGGGATTGACCAGCGGATCGAAGTCGCGGATCTCCGATGCCAGGTGGACGCGCGGACGGATATCGAGCAGCGGACTGTCCAGCCAGGTGCCGAGTTGTGCGGTCCATGGCGAGTTTTCCAGATAGTCCCGCATCGAGACCGGATCGTTATGGAGGAAACCGTAGGCGGCGACCTCGCTGGAAAAATGGAGGCGCTCGCGCAGCAGTTTGCTTGCGGCGATGAAGAAGGCCGGATCCTTCAAACGCCAGCGGATGGCCGTGAGGTCGATGGTGCCGAGGTTCTCCATTTCGAGGCGTGCAAGCACCTCCGCGTTGCTGCCGCGGGCGGCGAGGACTTCCCATGAGGCATTGTCCGGCAGAGGTGGTTCCGCGGTGACCCGCAGCGTCCGCGGCGTGGTGTGGGCCAGCACCGTGCCATCCTCGCTGACATGCAGCGGATAGACCGTGAAGTCTCCGGCGGCCGGGAAATAGAAGACCAGTTTCTCCGTGACCACGCCATAGGGTTTCAGTTCGTGGGTGGAGGAATGCATGGCCGTGTTGCCTTCCAATGGGATGGAACCGGCGGGGATCTGGGCCAGCAGATCGATCCTGCGGCCGATGCCGGTGGGATTGGTGACGATCAGCGAGGCGGTGTAGGGGATACCCGGGCGGAAATCACCGGTGATTGGATTTTCCACCTGGCGGCCTTGCACTGTGCGGAAGGGCTCCGCCTGCGAACTGAAGGTCTGGCGGACCAGCAACGGCGATTCGGCCGCGAGTTGTTCCGTGCGGCGCGTGTCCTTGTAAAAGAGCAGCATCGGTTCCTTGGCCTTCACCTTGAGGGTGCTGCCATCCACGTTCACCTCCGGG
>CAXTTX010000041.1:17840-18979 GCA_964247045.1 uncultured Verrucomicrobiales bacterium
GGAGCCAGCTTTCAGGGCGGCTGGTAGGTATCAGAGGCACATCAGGGCTTCGTTGGCGGTAGCGTGACAGGCGTTGAAGTGGGCGGAGAGGAAGGGACCTTTTCCATCCCATGCGGCGAGATCCATCCAGAAGTGGTTCAGCGGGATGAGGGATTCGGCCGTTAGTTGGCCATGGGGCTGTTTGTAATAGTTGGCCTCGCGCCACAGGCGGGTGCTTTCCGGGAACGAGCGGATGCGGGGGAGACCGATGCTGTTAGGAAGTTCCGGAAGTTCATCCTCTGGCAGGTCGGGTAGAACGACGCCCTCGGATGGTCCATTGTCCGTATCCGACGTGCCGAGGGATTGGGTCAGTGTCGCCATCTTGTCGAGTTCCGAAGGAGTGTTGGTAACGATCAGGGTGCCATCCGCACTGAGAAGAGCGCTGCTTCCTTCCGGAAAGGTGATTCCCGCACTGGCGAGCAGTTCTCTAACCGGCTTTCGCGCGGTGATCCGGGAGGTGCTTTTGATGGGTTCGGCAAAGGGATCGGCGGAGGCCGCGCTGCCAGCATCTCCGCCGGAATCCAGAAGGCTCGCGAAATCCGGCGGCACCTTGAAGGTACGGGTGGAGATGTCTTCCCCGCCTTCGGTGACCGGCACGAGGCTCACGGCGTAGTCGTCCTCCCTGTAACGGAGCTTGGTCTGATCGCAGATGTATGTGAGAGCGACCTTAAGCGGTACGTTTCTCAGGCGCAATTCCCGGATCCTGAGCGTGCCGGGATCGCTGGATTGTGAACCGGTGGAAGAGCGAGGGCGCTGGATGACAAAGTTGATTCCTTTTTTCGATGGGTCGAGTTCAGTGGTATCGAGTTCGGCCGATCTCATCCGGAGGAAGTCGATGGCTTCCTCCACGGTGGTGTCGTCAAAGTTGATACTTGGGATGATGATCCTGCGCATCTTCTCGGTGATGTACGCCGCACCCGCGGATGTGGATGCCGCACCCCTTTCCATGTTGGCCGGGGGGAGACCCTCCAGTGTGGTCAGGTCCACGGGAGGCGGCAGAAGGTCGTTCTTCGCGAGGCCGAGGCTGTCCCGGGTCGCGAGATCGCTGCCGCGGAGTGTCTGCGTGAAGAGAGTGGTTTCCTTGTCGGGTGACGGGGCCT
>CAXTTX010000042.1:0-18715 GCA_964247045.1 uncultured Verrucomicrobiales bacterium
TACGATTGCATCGGCTTCCGCACGCTGCTCCAGCGCTCCGCCGAGTGGGCCGCCACCGGCAAGGTGACGATCCCGGTTCCCGGGAATTTTCCGACGGCCGACGCGGTGAGTCTCCTCCCGCAACCCTGACCGATTTCCATGATTCCACAGAAACAGTCTCCCAAGATTCGAAATGTCCCCGCGCTCTCCCCGGCGCGCGCGGACAGCCTATCCCGGGGAATACCAACACATAAAAGATACCCATGAAAAACCCACCTCACTTCAAATGCAGGCACGCGCTTGCCGTCATCAGTCTCACGCTCACGCCCCTGGCGATGGGCCAAGCCCCCGTCAACAACTACATCTGGTACAACGAAGATCCGGAGGACGGTCCCTTGAACGGCAACTGGCACATCCAGCCCACCGGCGATCCGGCACCCCCTCCGATCTGGGTGCTCAATGGAGAGCCCGCCGTCGGAGTGCCGGACACGCTGGATGACACCGCGTCCATCGCCAATGGCGCGACCGTGACGCTGGACCAGACCACCATTGAAGTCAGCCAGATCAACGTGGCTGGCGGGGGCACTTCCAAACTCATCGTTGGCGGGGACAACGCCTATTACACACGCCAACTCCGCATCGGGGTGAATCAGGTCGGCACGGTTGACCTCAATTCCGGCGATTTGACGCTCCTCGACCAGGGAGCGGTAGCGGGGACTCTCGCGCCTTCAGTCACCATCGGGCAGGAAGGGGCTGGTACCGGGGTGTTGAATCAAACCGGTGGCACGCTGAACGCGGAAGCCGTCACCTCCGGCGGAGGACACGAGGATTTCAGGATCGGTGCCTTTGGTGGCACCGGGACCTACAATCTTTCAGGAGGCGAGTCTTCGATGTATAACCTGCGACTCGGTTTCGCGGGCTCCAGCCCCGGCGTTATCAACCACAGCGGTGGCACGCTCAACTACAAGGGTGGCGACTTTGCCATCAGTTGGGCCGCGAACGCCGGTGTCTACAACCTTTCCGGAACCGGTGTTCTCAGCATTCCCAATGACGGGCGCGTCCGTGTCGGAGCGACCGCGAACACCGTCGGGATTTTCAACATGACGGGCGGCACCGCGACCATCGCGGCGCGCTTCGAGCTGGGTACGGAAGGCGATGCCCCCGGTGGCGTTCCCGTGGCGAATTCCGGCGCCAAGGGCACGCTCAATATCAGCGGCGGCACCATGACGATCACCAATGACATCCTTGCCGGCTGCTTCACGGCCAACACCCAGGCCACGGGCACCATCAACCAGACCGGGGGCAACCTCATCGTGAACCGGGTCCGCGTCGGATTCGATGTGGGACAAATCGGCCACGTCAATTTGAATGGCGGCATCCTGACCACGAATGTGATCTTCAAGGAAAACGCCGGCTCCACTGCCACCTTGTCCTTCAACGGCGGCACGATCAAGGCCACCGGTGGCGGCAACTTCATCTATGGGTTTCCGCAGGTGGATATTCTGGCTGGCGGCATGACGATCGACACCAACAACCAGGGTGACACCATCGTGCCACCCTTGTTCGGCCCGGGCGGCCTGACGAAGAAGGGTGCCGGTTTCGCCAGCCTCACCGCGTTGAGCAACTATGAGGGCAATACCGTGGTCGAGGCAGGTGTGCTCCGGCTGAATGTCGCCGGCGGCCTCAACCCGACGTCCACGGTGACGATCCCCTCCACCGGGGCGAACCTGGAGCTGGCCTACGCCGGGTCCGACACGGTCGCCGGCTTGATCGTGGATGGCACTCCGATGCCCGCGGGCACCTACGGCGCGTTGCCCGGCGGTGGCGGAGTCACCGGTGTTTCCTATATCACCGGCACGGGCACGCTGATCGTTTCGCCGCCTCCGGCTGCCGGTTACACGGCGTGGTCGGAAGATCCCATAAACAACCTCGCGGTCGGAGAGCGCGCACCCACGCTGGATCCGGACAATGACGGATTCACGAACCTCACCGAGTACTTCCTTGGTGGCCAGCCGAAGGTCTCCTCCACGGCGATCGCCCCCGTGGCGTCGCTGACGGCCACCGATATCAACATCGCCTTCAACCGTTCGGTGGCCTCCGGTGGCGACACGACGGCGGTCATCCAGTGGTCCACGGACCTCGCGAGTTGGCCACCGGCGAACCAAGTTGCGGTCTCCGGCACCGGTGCCATCAACCAGGCGATTTCCCGTACCAACGCGGTCAATGGCAAGCTGTTCACCCGCTTGAAAATCGTCAAACCGTGAGTGATGAGGGACGGGCGTGAGCGTCCGTCCCCATCCGGCGGCCAATCCCATGCCGGGCGTCATCCGGCGCCCGGCATGGGACGCGGCCTCCTTTTCTTTTCCATCCCTTTCCCCGGGGCATTCATTTCCCAATCGATAAGATCCCATGAAACCATACCCATCTTCCCGAATCGTTCCGCGACGTTTCCTCCGCGGCATCACCCTGATCGAAATCCTGGTGGTCGTCGTCATCATCGCCGTCCTTGCCGGACTCATTTTTCCGTTGACCACGAAGATGCGGGAGAAGGGAAAGTCCACCACGTGCATGGGCAACGTGAAGCAGATGGGTTCCATGCTGATCTTATACGCGACCGATCGAGGTCGTTTTCCGGCCCTCCAGGGCCTCAAGGAAGATGGTACGGTTGGAGACATCTGGCCGTTGATCCTGGCAAAGAACGGTTACATGTGGGACACGCCGAACGTGGGCAATCCGCCCTGCGGCAAGGGCGTGTGGACTTGCCCGTCATGTGATTACGTGTCGGACGCCTACGGCGGGTACGGCATCGCGGAAGGCGAAGTGATGGTCTATGAAACCGCGACGGCAAAATCGAAGCGGCCCGACCAGGTTCCGCGGCCTTCCAGCACTTGGCTGGTGGGGGACGCGCGGTTCACGGAGGCTGAACCCAAGAGGCCATGGTACGCGGTGTGGCCCAATCCGTCGCAGTGGAAGGATCATAGTCCGGGAGTGGGCCGCCATGGCGACAAGGCGAATATCTGCATGGTGGACGGCCACGTGGAGGCGCTCACGCTGAAGGAAATCGAGGCGAAGCAGCTCATCTACGTGGAAAAGAAGTGAGCAGCGAGGATTGAGGCCGGACCGGGGACTGAAGTCCAAACCTCGGCGTCGGGCGGAATCCCCCGGCACGGAAGAACGGGGCAGGAAGCTCCGGCGAGGGAGAATTGTTTGATGATCTGAATTTAAATAATGCGAGCATATCCATATCTCCCCGGCCGATGTCTGCTGCCATTGTTGGCGGCGGGACAGATGGCATGCGCGGATCCGGTGATCACGGAGTTCATGGCGAGCAACCAGGACACGCTGGTGGACGAGGAGGGGTTCGCCGCGGATTGGGTCGAGATCCACAATCCGGATGGAACGCCGGTCGATCTAACGGGATGGGGGCTGACGGACAACGCGGCGAATTTGCAGAAGTGGGTATTCCCGGCGGGGGTGACGATCGCGCCGAACGGCTACCTCATTGTTTACGCGTCGAGCAAGGACAGGCGGGTGGCGGGCCAGCCGCTGCACACGAATTTCTCGCTCTCCGCGGGGGGCGAATACCTGGGGCTGGTCAAGCCGGATGGCACGACGAAGGCGAGCGAGTTCGCACCCACGTTCCCGGCGCAGTTCGGGGACATTTCCTATGGCGTGGCGAACGCTGTTTCCCTGCAGACGGTGATCGAGCTCGGCGCTGCGATGAAAGCGAAGGTGCCGGCCGATGGCAGCGACGGGACGTCCTGGCGCGATGCGGGCTACAATGACAGCGGTTGGACCGCGGGCACCGTGGCGGCCGGCTATTTCAACTACAACGGAACCTCGGCCGTGAACCTGACGGACCGGGTGGGCCTGAACCTGATGGCGGCGATGGGCGGCATCAACCAGACGGTTTACCTGAGGGTTCCCTTCACGATCGCGAATGCCGGGCAGGTGACGGCCCTGAAGCTGCGGATGAATTATGACGATGGCTTCGCGGCCTTCATCAACGGGGGGCATGTGGCCTCCTCCAGCACGGCACCCGCCGTGGGGACACTGGCGTGGAACACGGGTTCCAACGGCCAGCACTCGCCGACTTCCGACGAGAACGCTTTCCAGGAATTCGACCTGACAGCCTACAAGGGACAACTGGTTTCGGGCAGCAACCTGCTGGCGATCCACGGGCTGAACGCGGGCACGGTGAGCAGCGATTTTTACGCGGAGCCGGAACTGATCGCCACGGTGCAAACCGGGGGCGGGGAAACGGGATACTTCGCCGTCGCCACGCCGGGAGCGGCCAATGGCGGGCCGGAGACGCTGCGCCTGCCACAGACGGTTGCTTATTCACGGGCATCCGGGCCTTTCACGGCGGGGTTCAGCCTGACGCTCACGGGAGCGGGGGCGGGGCAACAGATCCGCTACATCATCGCTGACCCAAGTGGTTCACCCAACGCGGCTATTCCGGAACCGACAATTTCGTCCACGCTGTACACCGGCCCGATCGCGATCCTGTCGAGCAAGCTGATCCGGGCAGCGGTTTTCAACCCGGTGAATTTGCAAAAGGGAGCGACCCTGACGGCACAGTATCTTCTCTTGGAAACGGGAGGGGTGAACAACACGTCGAATTTCACCTCCCAGCTTCCCATCGTGGTGGTGGATCACCATGGCGGGAATGGCTACGGGCCGGGAGAAGATTACAAGACCTCCTTCCTGCATGTTTTCGACCGGGTCGGTGGCACGGCCACCTTGAACAGCACGCCCACGGTGTTCACAAGGATCAGCCAGAAGGTCCGCGGGTCGTCATCCGCGCATTTCCCGAAAAGGGCCTATGGGATGAAGACCCGCGACGAGACGGGGGAGAACAAGAAGTTGCCGCTGGCAGGCCTGTCCGCGGACAACAACTGGGTGTGGTACAACCCGTGGAAGTATGATGACGCCTACACGCGCAACGCCTTCATGTTCCAACTGAGCCGCGACATGGGCGACTGGGCTCCCCGCACGCAACCGACCGAGATGTTCCTGAACGTGAACGGCGGGAAGCTGGACTACAACGACTACTGGGGCATCTACACGTTGACGGAGAAGATCGAGTCCGGAGGGAACCGCCTGGACATCTCGGGCATCGGGCCGGATGACATCGCCGGAGACAATTTGACGGGCGGTTACATTCTCAAGATCGACCGCGCGGACGAGGATGAGACGGCGTGGCAGACGCCGACGGCCCAGGCGGGCTCGGAGGACAAGATCGTGGTGGTGGAGCCGGAGCAGGAGGACGAGAAGCCGGAACAGATCGCCTACATCCAGAACTACATCGGGAATTTCGAGACGGCGGTGCTGGCGGACCGTGCTGGCAACTGGGCGACGCGGAACTATCAGAAATACATCGATGTGCCATCGTGGATCGACGTGCATCTGCTGAATTCCTTCGCGCTGAATCCGGATTCGTTCCGCTTGAGCTCGTATTTCCACAAGGACCGCAACGGCAAGCTGAAGGCGGGGCCCATCTGGGACTTTGACCGCGGCCTCAACGCGGACGTGGATTCCGGGAGCCAATATGATCCCCGGCAGTGGAACGGCACGCACTTCGACATGAGCTGGTGGAAGCAGGTGTGGCGGGATCCGGAATTCATCCAGGCCTGGGTGGACCGCTGGTGGGAACTGCGGAGCGGCCCGCTGTCCGACGCGCACCTGAACGACATCATCAACGCGCAAGGCAATGAGATCGGCAACGTGGCGGGTGCGCGAGACGCGGCGAAGTGGCCGGACAGCGTGCCCGAGGCGGGAACCTATCTGGGGGAGATCGCCGTGCTGAGAGATTGGCTTACTTCCACGAATCCCGCGGCGCTGGGACGCACGAACTGGATCGACACGCAGGTGCCCGGACCGCCGTCCGCCTCGCTGGCGTCTGCCAAGGTCGGTGCCGGCACGACCGTGACACTTTCCGGGGCACAGGCCGGGGAAATCATCCGCTACCGGATCAACAGTGGTGATCCCCGGCCGCTTGGCGGTGCCGACTCTACCGCGCCCGCCTATGGGGGAGCCCTCACCCTGAACCAAACCACGGTGCTCAAGGCCCGCCGCCGGAAGCTGGCGAACTTCACGCCCTTTCCGCACAACCTGACAACGATCTGGAGCGCGCCGCTGACCCGTGTTTACCTGGTGAACGAAGATTTCGCGACGGCGGATGATCTCAAGGTTACGGAGATTCATTATGATCCGAAGGACGTGAAGCCCTCGGAAAGCGGTGCCGGGCTCGAGTTGACCGCGGGCGACTTCGAGTACATCGAGTTGAGGAACACGGGCAACCGCACGGTGAATACCTTCGAGATCAAGTTCACGCAGGGAACCCCCTTCAAGGAACTCAGGCTGGAGCCGCTGACCTTGGCACCGGGTCAATTCGCGCTGGTAGTGAGGAACCGCGCGGCTTTCCTCGCGCGATATGGCGCGGGGATGAACGCGATCATCGCGGGCGAGTGGCGGGAAGGATCGCTGTCCGGCGACGGGGAACAGATCAGGATCCTGGCGCGCGACGGCTCGACGATCCATAACGCGCAATATGAACCGGACGCGAAGGAAGGCGGCTCGCTGGCGAACGCGGGCGGAGGTTGGAAGGGCGACGCGCCGTCACCCGGAGCCGTGGGGCCATCATACGACGCTTGGAAAAACTTCTATTTCCCGGAAGGCAGCCCTGACAGTGGCGACCTCGCCGACAGCGATGGTGACGGGGCGGGGAATCTGCTCGAATACAGCCGTGGCACGGATCCGACCGTGGAGGAAAACCAACTCGCGCACGATCCGGTGTTCGCGCTGGTGAACGCCGGCGGAACGCTGCGCTACCAGTTCGCCTGTCCGATCGACCGGCCGGATGCGGTCTATCAAGTCCAGCGGTCCACGGACATGCTGGCTTGGGAAAACACGGCGAGCACGCCGGTGGCCACGGAAAACGGGATGGTGACGCGCGAGGTGAACCTGGCGGTGGACCCGGAGGAACCGGCGGCGTTCCTGAGACTCAAGGTAAAGGCAGCACCCTGACATGGAGAGAAATGGTTCATCAAGTGAGGCCGGCCCCAAGTTTCATGGGGAAGGGGAAGGACGCGGGAGGACGGAAATGAGATTGCAGGTCTTAAAACGGTTCGCCCGGATCCCCGGTGTTTTTCCCGGGTTGATGCTGATCCTGTTTTTTCTATCAGGTTTCCTGCAGGCGGCGCCGCCACGGATGGTGGACACCGTGACGATGAACGGGAAGAACCTGATGGGCTACCAGGGTTGGTTCGCGTGCCCGGGGGATGGCTCGGAGGTGGACCGCTGGCACCATTGGCTGCGCGGGGACAATGGCAAGACGAAGCTGAGCGTGGAGATGTGGCCGGACACGAGCGAGTTCAGTGCCGACGAGCTTTTCCCCACGCCGTGGAAGCTGGCGGATGGTTCGGCGGCGAAGGTCTTTTCCTCGCACAACGAGAAAACGGTGCGGCGGCATTTCCAATGGATGCGGGAGGCGGGAATCGACGGCGTGCTCTTGCAGCGGTTCATCGGTGAAGTGCAGGACCCCCAATTTTTCGAATTCCGGAACCAGGTGACGAAGAACGTGATGAAGGGTGCCGCCGAAGAGGGGCGGGTCTTCGCGCTGGAGTATGACATGGATGTGGATGAGGCGGACAAGATCGTGAAGGACTGGAAATTTCTGGTGGATGAGATCCGGATCACGCGCAGCCCGCGCTACCTGCAGCACAAGGGAAAGCCGGTGCTCTGCCTGTGGGGAATGGGTTTCACGCACCGGGCGAACAACCCGAAGAAGGCGCAGATCCTGGTGGACTGGCTGCGCACCGGCGCACCGAAGCGTTACCAAGCGACCATCGTGGGCGGTGTGCCGCGCGGCTGGCGCACGGGTGACGGAGATTCTTACGGTGGGGAAGAGTGGGCGAAGTTGTATCGTTCGCTGGATGTGATCAGTCCGTGGACGGTGGGCAGATACGGGGACGAGGCGGGAGCGGACAACTATCTGAAGGAAACGATCCTGCCGGACATGGCGGAAACGAGGAAGGCGGGGATCGACTACCTGCCGGTGATCTACCCGGGATTCGCATGGCAGAACCTGCATCAGGGTCCGCCGAACCAGATCCCACGCAAGGGCGGGCGGTTCTACTGGAGGCAGGTCTACAACGCGACCTCCGCTGGGGCGACGATGCTGAAGACGGCGATGTTCGACGAGGTGGACGAGGGCACGGCGATGTTCAAGACGGTGACGGACTCCAGCGGCGCGCCCACGGGCGTGCCGACGCTGACGCTGGATGCGGACGGCGAGGCGCTGCCGAACGATTGGTATTTGCGGCTCGGGGGCGAGGCTTCGCGCTTGTTGCGGAAGGAGATCCCGCTGAAGGCGGAGATGCCGATCAAGCCGGAGATACAGGTGAAGGCGGAGTTGAAGGTGAAATAGGACGCCATGGCTTGCCATGGTGCATGTGGGATAGGTGGTGGTGGGGTGATTATGGGGATCGGTTGCTCGACCGGAAGGATGTGGAACGTAAGGATTGTTCATGAAGACTCCATCGGTAGTTGGTGATGCCCGGGCGATGGCGTTCGCGCTGGCGGCGATGCTTCTAACCATGAGTCCCCGGGCACTGGCGGCGCCGGTGGTTACGGAAGATTTCCCGCGGCCTTTGGGTGATGCCTGGAAGGCCCTGGATGGGACGTGGAGTGTGGCGGACGGGGTCTTGGCCGTGGGGGTGGCGGCGGACGGGAAGCCGGTGGAGGACAGTGGATTCGCGCTGCTGGCGCGGGAAGATTTCCACGGGCAGGATGTGGAGGTGACGGCGGAGGTGGCTTATCTATCAGGGAATCCGCATGCCGCGGCGGGGATACAGTTCCGCATCGGGGAGGACCGGACGGGATATGCGGCGGGATTGCGGGAGGTGGAGAAGGGGCCGGATTGGGAGCGGCCGCTGTTGCAGCTTTACCGGATGGATCGTGAGGGCGGGTGGAAATTGTTGCAGGAATCGAAGGTGATGAATTGCCGGGCCGGGGAGTTGCGGAAGCTGAAAGTGCAATGCAAGGGGCCGGATATTTTCGTGTACTACGAGGATATGGAAACGCCCGTGATCCGGGAATTCGACGATGGGTTCACACGCGCGGGGAAGGTGGGATTATGGAAGGATCAGACGGGCGGGGCGAAATTCGACAATGTTTCCATCGGTGAGGTGGGTAAGACGCCGGAGCCGCCGTCGCGGGTGGATTGGTCGAGGGTGAAGGGCGCGGTGTATGTGAGGTCGGACGCGGTGAACTCGGTGCAGATGTGGGAACAATACGCGGGGCACGAGGAGGTGATCGACCGGGAGTTGGGCCTGGCCGCGGCGTATGGATTCAACATGGTGCAGGTGTATCTGCACTGGATTGTGTGGGACGGCAAAGGGCCGGAATATTTGAAGAGGATCGATGATTTCCTGACACGGGCGGACAAGCACGGGCTGAAGGTGAATCTGATCTTCTGGGATGATTGCGGGCACGTGGAGCCCTCCCTGGAGTTCAAGCCGCCAGTGCCGGGGCGGCACAATTCGCAGATGATGATGAACCCGTCCCACCGCATCCGCGACAGCAAGGCGGAGCTGGAGGCGCACAAGGAACGCTTCCGGGATTACGTGACCGGGATCGCGGCACGTTTCAAGGATGATCCGCGGATCTCCTTTTGGCAGATCTACAACGAGGCGCTTGGAGCGAAGGAGAAATACCGCACGAGCGAGACGGATGCGAATATCAACACCCTGCAAGGCTGGACGCGGGAGTGGATCAAGGGCACGGGAACGAAGATTCCAGTGACGGCAACGGGCGGTGGTTTTTATGGGACGAAGGTCTCGGATTTTCCGAGTTATCATTCCTATGTGATGAATGACGGGGCCCTGCCGAACGCGGACGGCGGACCGGAGCACCTGTGCACGGAGACGCTCAACCGGCCGCATGCGCCGGTGGGGAAGGTGCTGAAGGATATCGCGAGGAAAAAGAATGGCTTCGTGGCTTGGGAATTGATGATCGGCCGGGACAATTGCAGGTATCCGTGGGGCCATCCGGATGGACCGGATGAGCCAGTGGTGCCGTTCCACGGGGTGATCTATCCGGACGGGCATCCGTGGGATGTGGGGGAGGTGAAGGATTTGTTAGGTGCGGCGGAGTTCGCGAAGCGCGGGTTCTTCGAGGTGACTTATTTCATGGGGAACTACGGCAAGGAGGTGAAGAGGTCGGTGACGCCCGTGATCGATTTCGATCTGGGGGATGAAGCGGGGACAGGCTCGCCAGATGCTTCGGCGGGTATTCCGAAGGATGGGTTTTCCATGAGGTGGAAGGGGAGTTTCATCGCGCCGGAGAGCGGGGAGTTCGAGTTTTCGGTCGAGACCGATGGCACGGGGGAGCTGATGTTCGGGAACAAGACCGTCGCAGCCACGATGGCGACGGGGGAGCGGAAGTCCGCGGGTGTGGTGACTCTGGAAAGGGGGAAGGCTTATCCTTTTGTGGTTGGCTATTATCACGAGAAGGGGCCGGCGAGGCTGCGTGTCGGGTGGCGTGTTGGGAAAGGGGCGTTCACGCCATTGGCCTGCGGTGGCGGTCGTTGAGGGTGGAGTTAGCTATCGTCTCTTCACCCTCCGGGGTGGTCGATCAACCCGTCTAGGAGCGGTATTTGATGATCGCTTCCACCTTGCTGCGGACGTGGAGCTTGAGGCAGATGCGCTTGACGTAGGTGCGGACGGTTTCGAGGGTGATGTCGAGCTTGTCGGCGACTTCCTTGTAGATGTAGCCGGAGGCGAGGAGCTCAAGGACGTCCTTCTCACGGGCGGAGAGTTTCTGGTTGTCGTCCTCGATCTGTTTTTCCTGGCGGAAGTATTGGGCGACCTTGCGGGCGATGTGGCTGGAGAAGGGGGCACCGCCGGAGAACACGTCGCGGATGGCGTTGAAGATGTCTTCCGGGGTGCTGGATTTGAGGAGGTAGCCACTGGCGCCTTCCTTGAGGGCGCGGAAGATGTTGTCCTCCTCCTCGTAGGCGGTGAGCATGACGATCTCCAGGTTCGGCACCTTCTTCTTGAGGCCATGAATGCAATCGATGCCGGACTTGCCGGGGAGATTGATGTCCATGAGGATGACATCCGGCGGGCGGGACGGGATTTTTTCGAGAGCTTCTTCCGCGGAGGAGACGGCGTAGAGGCACTCGATGTCGGCGGGCTCCTGGAGCATGCGGACGAGGTGCTGCTGGAGGCGGAAATCGTCTTCCACGATGACGACGGTCTTCTTGCGAGGGATCATGGCAATGGGAAATTGGCTAACTGACGGGTGCTTCCAAAGATACACGGAGGCCGCCCTCTTCAAGCGGCTCAATGGAACATTTTCCGCGGATGGAGGCCATGCGGTGGGCCATGCTGTCGAGGCCGCTGCCCTTTTTGGACTTTTCGAGCGGGAGCCCGATGCCGTTGTCGGTGACCGTGATGCGGAGGGAGTTGCCCTCCAGCCAGATGCGCATCTTGATCTCGGTGGCCTGGGAGTGCCTGAGGGCGTTGTTGACGGACTCCTTCACGGAGAGGGTGAAATTGTGGCGGAATTCATGGCTGATCGACTGGTCCTCGGTGACGGAGAGGGCGTCGATGCGGCAGCGGATCTCGGCGAGGCGGCAGAGTTCGCTGACGAGGCGGCAGAGGAAATCGACGAGGGACTCGAGCTTGTTGTTGTTGGAATTGAGCATCCAGACCGTCTCGGAAAGGGCGCTGATGAGCTCGCCGGACATGTTGGTGATCTGGCGGAAGGCGGTGCGGGCTTCCTCGTCGGGGACGGTGGTCTCCGCGTGGGAGCCGAGCAGGGAGATGTGGGAAAGGCGGGTGCCGAGGTCGTCGTGGAGGTCGCGGGCGATGCGCAGGCGCTCATCCGCGATGAGCTGGGCGTGGCGGAGGTGGCGGTTGATGCGGCGGCGGATCAAGGCCCTTGCGTAAAGGGTGGGGAGGATGGCGGCGGCGACGGCGCAGGCAGCCCAGAACCAGAAGTTTTTCCAATAGGGCAGGGGCACGTTGACCCGGACGCTGGCGGTCACGCCCATGGGCACGCCGGAGATGTCCAGCTCCTCCACGTGGAAGCGATAGTCGCCCGAGGGCAGGCGCTCGTAGTTGGCGGAAAAGCTGCCACCCACGCCGATGCTGTAGGCTTCCTTCCATTTCACCACGAGTTGCTGGCCGGGCGTGACCTTTGGCAAGGCATAGAGACCGGTGGCCCAGTCCGCGTGGGCGGTCACGTCGTCATCCTGGATGATGAAGACGGGTGACTTGCCGCTGGTTTCATCCAGATAGAGGGCGGAGGCGAGGGAAGGGTGGGTGCCGGCCTTCACCCAGTGCGGGGTGAGTGAGCCGGGGACGCGGCCATCCACGAGGAAACTTTTCGCCGGCTCGGTGGCGGTGGCCACGGAGGTCACGGTGATGTCGGTGGCAGCGACGATGCCGACGGCATTGGCGGGGCCCGAGGAGGACATCGCGACTGATAGATATTCCGCATCCGCGGGAACGGTGACGGTGGCCTCGCGCGGGGTGAACTCGGATTTTTCCACGGAGCCGTGCCAGCCGGCGCTCTGGCCGATGGTGGGGAAATATTTCTGGAGGATCTGGTCGCCGTTCTTGCTGAGGAAGCGGACCATGAAGTTCATTTCATCCGAGCGCTGGTGCCAGTCCGCATCCACGCCTTCCAGCTTGTAGCGCACGCGGAGCGAGCGGGGCTTCACTTGGAACTTCAGCTCGGTGGTGTCGTAGGGGACCGACACCTTCTCGCCGGAGAGCGGAATTTTCGACTTGTCGACGAAGACCTCGATGGAAGTGGGAGGCGCCGCCTCTTGCCCGGCCAAGCGGGCGACCGCCAGGAGCAGGAGAAAGGGAACGGAGCGGGATGATTTCATCGGGTGCGGCAGCGGTGATTTTAACTCCCGGCAGAGGCCAGCGTCGAGCCTTGTTGCAGTGGGACGGGTGTCCCCGGAAACGGGGACAGATGGGGATGAGGATTTTTTAAAACAGGGCATTGTACGCGATTGAAGCGCGTGCTGACGGAGTATTTTGGCGTCAAAAAGGCGGGGAAATTTGCAGAATCCGTGTGCCAGCCGCACACTCCAGCAGTGTTTTTGCGATTTTTACAAAAGTGGGGCCGGATGCCCGAGCGGCGGGTTTTGGGATGGGTTTGTGCAAGGCGCGAAGTTTCAATTTGTTGCTAGAACCGGGTGGGGTGGGAGGCGGAGGGCGGGAATGGCAGATGCAACAAATGCCAACCTTTTTGGATTTAAAAATGTGAAGACCCGGGACCTGAAGGCGTAAGACACCTGAGGAAGAGGCCCGGGGTGAGGAGGGGAGAATGGTTGATGGAGTTGCATCGCCCGTTTTATCACATCTGATACGGTGTCTCAACCAACCGCGCGTCTGCCAATATGAGTTTACCTATGCCCATGGAACCCAGGGAGAAAGGGGGCATAACCGGTTTCCGGGAACTTTACTTCCGCCGGGACGAGTGAGAGGCTGCGGGAACATGGATTCGAAACCATCGGGCGCGACGACCTGCCGGGGAAGGGGATCGCATGCATCCGCGCCGTCATGGGGCAGGTGGATTTGTTTTATCCCGGTGCTGGCAATATTCCTTTTGCTGATGCCGGGAGCGGAGGCTTGCATCAACACGGGAGGCACGACGCTGGAGGGAAAGGAGACCTCCCCGGTAGGACTCTACATGGTCCTTCCCTTGCAGGCGGCCTACCTGGAAACACCCGCGGGACATCTCGCCAAAATAATCCAAAGGAGAGGGGACCTTTCGGATGACCAAAAGGAAGGCATCGTGGCGGTCTACGAAGGGCAGTATGACAAGGCGGTCGCGGTCTTCAGCGCGATTGAGGCGAAGCGGCCGGGTGAATACCAGACGGCGGCGAACCTGGGAACGGCTTATGAACTGCAGGGGAACCTCGAGGAGGCCCTCAAGTGGATCGAGGAAGGCATCCGGCGGAATCCGGATTCCCACCACGGAACGGAGTGGCTGCACGTGGCCATTCTCAAGACCCGGATGCTCCTGAACGAAAACCCCGCTTGGCTTGGTGAAAACCATGTCATCACGCTTCCCGATGATCTGGGGCAGGGTTCGGTGGTCGATTCCGGCGGAACGAAGCTCCGACCGGGCGAGGTTCTCAGCGCGCTGATCTATCAGTTGAAGGAACGGATGGTTTTCGTGAAGGCGCCCGACCCGGTGGTGGCGGATTTGTTATACCTCCTCGCGGTGGTGGTGGGAAAGACGGAGGCCGTGGAACCGGCGCTGCAACTGGTGGATATGGCACGCCAATATGGTTTTGGCGATGCCGGGTTGCTGGACAGCATGACCGCAAGCTATCAAAAGGCGCTGATCATGCGGAGGATCCGGGAGGGGCTGATGTGGGGTGGAGGTGTCCTGTTAGGGTTGGTGTTCCTTGTGTTCGCCTGGCGGAGGAAGTGGTTCTTTTTGAGCGGAGCGGCCTATCGGAAGCACCTGGCGGAGAAGGCCGGTTGATAGGGTGGGGCATAGGGGATTTCCCTAGGGAAAGGGGGTTAGGGCGGCTACACGCGATTGCGTAGTTGCCAGATTATCAAGATTCCTTTAGTGTTCGGATTGTTGTGCTTGGGGCTGCTGCCAGCGGTCACGAAATCAACAAGCGCCTGAGGCGTTTTCTCCCGAAGGTTCTCCCGAAGACTGAATTGAATCCAAACACATAAAACACACCATGAAACTGAACACCCCCAAACTGAATCGCAAGGCTGGTATGACGCTCCTCGAACTGACCGTCGTCATCCTGGTCCTCCTCTCGCTCATCTCCATCCTCTTCATTGGCGCCCGTGCCTGGAAGAAGGGTTCGGACCGTGCCGCGAACATCCTCAACATCCGCAACGTGCAGCAAGCCGTGCGTGCCCACACCAACGTGCGTGGTCTCGCCATCGGCGACGCGCTTGCCTCCTCCGACATCGTCGGCACCGGCAAGTATCTGAACAGCGTCTCCGCGCCGAACACCAGCATCACCTATGCTTACGGCGCCGCCGTTCCAGCTGTTGGCACGCTGTATCTTATCGCCACGTATGCCGATGCGACCGCGACGGCTGACTTCGGCCCGACCGCCGGTTCCTACTCCGAATGGTGAATCGACCGCGCTCCGGCGCGTTTGATGTAACATCAAAAAGAATCAATGGCCCGTCCCTGCAAAGGGGCGGGCTTTTTTTAGACGTAAGACGTAAGACGGTAAGACATACAGGGAGGGAAGAGGGAAGAGAGGGGAGGATCGGTGATGATTGGGAAGGGGGGGGCGTCTATACGGCGATCGGATATCGCCGCTCCTTGGGGGGGGCAGAGGGTGGGCTCAGACGGGTTTGCCGGGGGCAAGGCAGGGGTTTTCACCGTGGGGCTCCCAACTGGTCAGTTCCTCGGTGAATCCTTCGGCTCCGGCTTCGGCGGCCCAGTCCTGGACGGTTTTCTGGAGCTTGTCCATGTGGGCGCTGGAAAAGTCGATCTCGCTGCCGTCCAGGCGTTGGAATTGGTGGAAGGCTCCTTCCCGGGTGGCCAAATGGGGCGACTCGTTCTCGCAGTAGGTGAGGACATAGATGGCGCTGTGGTCGCCGCGGCGGAGGATGACCTTGAATTTTCCAATCATGGGTTCGATGGGTTCGGGAGAATTGACGTTTTGGCATGATGGCGCATTTCGAGGGGGGGATCAAGGGGGGAAATGATGGTGGTCGCGTAAACCGAGGGTGGGCCTTCCGCAGGGCCTGATTTGGAATTGCAATCAAATGGATTGCCCGCTCTACAATAACAGCGTGAAGAGATTGTTCCGAGCGCAGCCCATGCATACCACTTGGCTTTCAAGGCCGTGGATTACGGGTGCCCTTGTGATGGCAGTGTTCGCGACAGGCCGTGTGGACGCGGCGCAGTTCGGGAATTTCACCTACGTCTCGGAGTGGGGCGAGGTGACCATCACGGCCTATACCGGCAACAGTTCCGCGCCGGTGGTTATTCCGGACAGCATCGCGGGTGAGCCCGTCCGATTCATTGGACCGGGTGCCTTTATGTACAAATCCTCCGTTCAGGATGTGACCGTTCCCGAAGGGGTGTGGAGCATCGGGGACGGGGCCTTCGCCCTTTCGGGAGTGTCCAAGTTGACACTTCCTTCAAGCCTGATGGAAATTGGAAGCCGGGCTTTCGCGGACTGTTGGTCCCTCAAGTCGTTCGATGTTCCGGCGGGTGTTGTGTCGACCGAGGGCGACGCCTTTGTGTCCTGCATCAACCTTGAGTCATTCACGGTGAACCCGTCCAACCCCCAGTATCGGGCGGATGACGGTGTGCTGTTTTACAAGAGCATGGGACGCTTGGTTTCATGCCCTCCGAAGAGAACCGGAGTCTATGTGGTTCCGGCGAGTGTCCAATTTATCGGTGATGATGCATTTTTCGGCTGTGCGGGGCTGACCGGCGTGCAACTGCCGGCGGGGCTGAAGTCAATCGGTGGAGCGGCGTTTTACAACTGCACGAATTTGGCGGCGGTGGATTTACCGGCGGGGCTGCAGTCGATCTTTCCGGTCGCCTTCGCCGGAACCGGCTTGGTTTCCGTGAACATTCCCGCGAGCGTGAACTACCTGGTGGGGACGGCTTTCCAGAATTGCGCGCGGCTTTCATCCATCCACGTGGATCCCGCGAACACGTCTTTCAAGACTTGGAACGGCATGTTAATGAACAAGGGAGGAACCACGCTGGTGGCTTGCCCGCCGGGGTGGAACGGGGGAACGGCTATTTTTCCCGACTGCATGACCAAGGTGGATACATACGCGCTGAAGGATTGCAAGCTGACAGGGGCGCGTCTTCCGGCCAGCCTGACCACCGTCGAGGCGGGAGCTTTCCAGAACTGTGATTTTCTGGAGGCCATCGTTTTTTCGGGGAACATTACCAGTGTGAAAGCCAGCGCTTTTTTTTCATGCAATCTTTTAAGGAGGGCTTATTTCCAGGGGAGCGCCCCATCGCTGGGAACCAGCGTGTTCGGCTCGGCAGCCGCGGGATTCACGGTCTATTTCCAGGCGGGCGCGACGGGATTCACAAGCCCGCTTTGGGGCGGCTACCCGTCGGCCGCGCTGGGGATGTCCCACCCGGCGCAAAGCTGGCTGCTGGCAAATGCCCTGCCCCATGACTCCAGCCTCTCCAGTGACACCAATGGGGACGGGGTGAGCCTGTTGATGGCCTATGCGCTGGGGTTGGATCCCGGCAAGAATTTGGCGGGCAGCGTTCCGAAGGCGGGGCTTACCGGAGGAAGCATGAGCCTGGAGTTTCCAGGAACGGCGGAAGAAGTCACCTACCGTGTGGAGGCGAGTACCGACATGGTGGACTGGAGTGCGGCGGATGTGGAACTAACAACTCCTGATGTGGAAGGAATCCGCAAGGCCACGTGGGTGCCACCGCAATCCTCGGGAGGGCAATCCGGGCTGATTCCATGCCTTGCGCCATTGGGTGGCGAGGTTGCCTAACAACTTGTCATAGACTCCGGGACGGCCGGCGTTCGCCTCGCCTTGATACCACAGGACACCCTTGATCCCGGTGGCGGTGAGCGGGGCGATCATCTTGTTGAAGAGGTTGCCCGGCGGGATGTTGAACATGGAGGGGCTGATCTGTTTTTCGGGGATATCGGGGAGGGTTTCCTCGGGCGTCCACGCCTCGATGGCGGTGCCGCCGAAGGAGGTGTCGATGATGCCGAGAGGGACTTTCGCGAGAGAGGGCTCATCGCGCAGGTGGAGGGCGAAGAAGGCGGCCACGGCGGAGAATTTTTTCATGGACTCGGGCGTGGCGCGTTTCCATTTTGCTTCCGGATCGGACCGGGGGGTATCGGCACCGGCCTTTGGCATGACGAGGATGCGGAAGTTTTGGTCGGCCGAGGCGCGGGCAATGGCATCGGCGCCGCCCTGTGCCTCGTCGAGGCCGAGTTGCATGTTGGATTGGCCGGAGCAGATCCAGACATCGCCGATGAGGAGGTCGTCCACCTTTACGGTGGTGGTGCCGGCGGAGACTTCCAGGGTGTAGGGGCCGCCGGCGGGCATGGCGGGGAGTTCGGCCTTCCACGTGCCATCGGCGGTGATGGTGGCGGTGGAGTCTTTTTTGCCGAGGATGACTTTGACCTTGCCGTTTTCAGGGCCGTTGCCGGTGATGAGGATCGGGACGTCGCGCTGCATGACCATGCCCGGGGAGAAGAGGGGGCTGATGCCGAGAGGGGCGGCGGACGAGTAGAGAGGAAAAGTGGAGAGGAGCGAGACAAGGAGTTTCATCGTCAATGGATCGGCGGGAAAGCATCGGGAAGACCACCCTCGGATACGCGGGGGATAGGCGGGTGTTTCAGGCGGGGGCCGGACGCACCCCGGGTCACACCACTCAAGTTGCCGGTTACTCTCCAAGCAGCCACATCCCGGGGGTGAACGCGAGGGATTATTGTGTCCGCAAGGGATTGACGATCAAATGGAAGAGCTTCACCGGGCTGGTGATGCTTTCTTCCAAATCTGCCATTGCGCGCGGATGTTTTCTGCGGAAAACTAACGGGCATGCTGTCGGAACACGCCTTGACGGGGCTTTTCCTGGCCGACCACTCGGGACGCTGGGTGCATGCCAGTGCCCGGTGGTCGGGATTGACGGGGTTGGAGGAAAGCCAGGCGCTGGGGGAGGGGTGGCTGGCCGCGGTGCATCCGGACGACCGGGAACGGGTGAAAGGTGC
>CAXTTX010000043.1:0-1662 GCA_964247045.1 uncultured Verrucomicrobiales bacterium
GAGATTTACACCTACGAGAAGACCGTCGAGTTCGGCAAGTTCATCGGGGAGCGTTCCCGCGAGGTCGGCGTGGATGCCATTGATCTCTATCGCAAGCATTTCGACCGCGTCGATCTCATCATGTCGGACCGCTATCCGGCGGAGTACCAGCTCGATAACCTGATCTTGGAGAACAGTAAGCCCAAGGACGACTATCCGGATCTCATCCGCATCCCCGGCCGCGGCTTCAAGGATGTCCTGGCCGTGTGCTACGCCTGAAGTATTTTGTTAGAACGGCTGCCAAAATAGCTTGTGGATAGGTATCAGACGTCTGACACGACGGGCTGTCCGGAGTTCAAGCTTCAGCTTGCTTCTTCCTGATCCTCGCAAGCTGAAGCTTGAACTCCGGACAGCCACTTGGCCCGTCTCGCCCAATGCGTTTTCGGCGAGTATATTTGGCAAAAGGCTAGAACCTCATCAGTGCCTCCCTCAGCCGGCTCGCCTCCGACGCCGGGCCATCCCCGAAGTACCGCTTGAATTCCCGGCTGAACTGGGACGCGCTTTCGTAGCCCACTTCCCTTGCCGCCACGGCCGCTGTCGTCCCCTCGTGCACCATCAGCATCCTCGCCTTGTGCAGCCGGATGTTCTTGAGATACTGCAAGGGCGAGGAACTGGTCACCGCCTTGAAATGCGTGTGGAAGGTCGAAACGCTCATCCCCGCTTCCGAGGCCAGCGTCGCCATGTCCAGCGCCTCCGCGTATTCGGAATGGATGCGGTTCAATGCCCGTGTGATCTGGCCGAAGTGCGTGTGCGGCGCGGCCAATGCCCGGAGGGTGCCACCTTGTTCTAACAAAAGAGCCCGGTAAACGATCTCCCTCACGAATTGTGGTCCCAGGATGCGCGCGCCCTCGTCCGAACCGAGTGCTTCCAACAGCCGCACCGTCGCATCGCTCAATCCCGGATCCAACGGACTCGCGTGGATCGATTTCGGCTGCTCTGCCGCCGGAGGATTATCCATCTGCATCAGCAGCTCCGCGACCAGCGCCGGTGTCACTCCGACCGATACCCCGAGCATCGGTTCCTCCGGAGTTCCATCCGTTTCACACTCGAAGGGCAGGGGGACGGATAGAACAAGGTAGTTCGTCGGGTCATAGGTGAACGATTGCGCGCCCAGATGCCCCCGTTTCCGGCCCTGCGCGACGATCACGATGCTCGGCTGATACGCGATCGGCGAGCGCGGCACCTTGTGCGTGGACCGCATGAACCGCACTCCCGGCAGACGGGATTCACTGAAGCCCTGGCCCTTCGCAAGATCGGTCAAAAGCGCTGCCATGCGTGGATCGGGAATCGGATTCATGCGAGGAATAGGCAATCAAAACGGTGAAATCCGCAAGCGATATCCGGGCCCTCGTAGAATCAGGCAATCATTCCGGGGCTTCAGGTATTTCGGAAAATCCGCGGATCTGCCACCTTGTTTCCGTCCGGCAGGGAATGAGCCCTCCGTTAAACTCCTGAAAAACATGTCCTGTGAAACCACCTCCAAAGTCATTCTCGTCACCGGTGCCAGCAGCGGAATCGGTGAAGCCACTGCCCGCCATCTCGCCGGAAAGGGCCACCGTCTCGTCATCGGTGCCCGTCGCACGGACCGCCGGCGGCCCCGCCCGCACCCCCATGAACGACCCC
>CAXTTX010000043.1:1672-7827 GCA_964247045.1 uncultured Verrucomicrobiales bacterium
CGTCGCACGGACCGCCTCGAAAAACTGGCCACCGAACTCCGCGCCGACGGTGGAACCGTCGATTTTCTTGCCCTCGACGTCGCCGACCTTGCCAGCATGCAATCCTTCGCTGACTTCGCGTTGGAAAAATACGGCCGCATCGACGTCATCGTGAACAACGCCGGCGTCATGCCGCTCTCGCCGCTGGAAGCCCTTAAGATCGACGAGTGGAACCAGATGATCGACGTGAACATCCGGGGCGTGCTCCATGGCATCGCCGCCACCTTGCCCACCATGAAGAAGCAAGGCTCCGGGCAGGTCATCAACATCTCTTCCATCGGCGGGCACCAGGTGTGGCCCACCTGTGCCGTCTACAGCGCGACCAAATACGCCGTCATCGCCATCTCCGATGGACTCCGCCAGGAAAGCACCGACATTCGCGTGACGGTTATTTCCCCCGGCGTCACGACCTCGGAACTCGCCCACACCATCACCCATGACGAGACCTCGAAGTTCATCGACGCCTTCCGTGAGGTCGCCATCCCGGCCGAGGCGATCGCCCGCGCCATCGCCTTTGCCATCGACCAACCGGACGACGTGGACGTGAACGAGATCATTGTCCGTCCCACTGCCAGCCCGAACTGATTCCGAAACCCCAATCCGACAAAAATCACCATGAAAACCACCGGCAACACCATCCTCATCACCGGCGGCGGATCCGGCATCGGCCGCGCCCTCGCCGAAGCCTTCCACGCCTTGGGAAACCAGGTCATCATCTCGGGCCGCACTGTTAAAACACTCGACGAAACCACGTCCGCCAACCCCGGGATGAAATCCCTCACCGTCGATATGACCGATGCCGCCAGCATCCGTTCTTTCGCGGCGAAGTTGGAGACGGAGTATCCTTCCCTGAATGTGCTCATCAACAACGCGGGCATCATGAAGCCGGAGAACCTCCTCGCCCCGCAGGGGGATTCCGCGGACGCGGAGGCCACCATCCTGACGAACCTGCTGGGTCCCATCCGTCTCACCGCCGCGCTGCTGCCGCTGCTGCGGAAACAAGAGCAGGCAACTGTCATGAATGTGACCTCCGGCCTCGCGTTCATCCCGCTGGCCATGACTCCCACCTATTGCGCCACCAAGGCGGCGGTTCATTCGTATACGGAGTCGCTCCGTTACCAACTCCGGGAAACCAGCGTTGAGGTCCTTGAGCTCGCTCCCCCTTATGTGGCCACGCACCTGATGGGCGATCAGCAGGCATCTGATCCCCGAGCCATGCCGCTGGAGGATTTCATCACGGAGGTGATGGAGATCCTCAAGAACCAGCCGGAAGCGACCGAGATCCTTGTCGAACGGGTGAAACCTCTCCGTTTCTCATTTGTTGGAGGCGAGGAAAACTACCGGAAGGTTTTCACGGGCCTGAATTCAATGCTCCACTGATCTTCGTGCGGGTGACCCCGGGTTCCCCCGGGGTCTGACGCGGTTCAATCACACGCTTCCGCGACCATCACGCCTTCCCGGACATTTTTCGGCCTTCCCGCCATTTTCAAAATAAACGTCAGCCCGATCGCCAGCAGCATCACGCCAGCCGCCGCACCGCCCACGTTGCCCAGTCCATTTGCCTCGATGACCCGCCCGCCGATGATCGCGCCGATGCCGATCCCCGCGTTCGCCCCGGAAATATTCAGCGATGCTCCCAGTGCCGGTGTTTCCGCCGCCACCTTTATCACCCGCACGTGCGAAACCGTGAACAGCGCCGCCTGGGCCGTTCCCCACATCGCCAGCACGACTGCCAGCAGCGCGCGGGATTGGATCAGCGGCACCACGGTGATCATCGCCGTGGTGATCACCGCCGCGAAAACCAGCGTCGCGCCCAACGGCCCGCGGTCCACGAATTTTCCACCCAGCCAGTTGCCCAGCATACCCACGCCGCCGAATCCCATCAGGATCCAGCCCACCGTTGCTCCGTCAAAGCCGGCCAGGCTTTCCAGGATGTCCGCGAGATAGGTGTAGGCCGTGAACATCCCCGCGAAAACCAATAGGGACAGCAGCACGTGCCCGACCACCACCGGCTCCCGCAGAATGCCCAACTGCTTGCGAAAGGAATCCGGCTCTTTCTTCAACTCGATTTTCGGCAGGAAAATCCACAGCATCGCCGCCTTCGCGAAGGCCAGTACCGCCAGGCTGCCGAAAGCCGCCCTCCAGCCGAACGCATCCGAGATCAGCGTTCCCACCGGGATGCCGAAGATCGTCGCCGCCACGATCCCCGCGGAAACCATCGAGATTGCCTTGCCCGCGTGCTCCGGCCCCGTGATGACCACCGCCGTCTCGCTCGCCAGCGACCAGAACACCGGCAGGATCAGCGCCGGCATGAACCGCGCGAAGGCCATCAGCCCGATGTTCGGCGTCACCGCCGCCAGCACGTTGGAAATCCCGAACAATACCAGCGTCAGGATGAACAAACGCTTCCGGGCGAAGCGCGACAACAAAGCCGTTAGAAAAGGCCCGGTCGCCGCTACCGTGAAGGCGAACAGGGTCACCAGAAGCCCGGCTTGGGAAATCGTCACGCCCAGATCCCTCGCCATCGCCGGCAAGAGACCCACGATCACGAACTCCGTCGTGAGCACGGTGAATCCCGCCGCGGACAGCAGGTAAATCGGAAACAGGGAAGGGGACTTGGTCTCGGAAGCATTCATAAAATCGAAAAGAAAAGGTAGGGCAATGGGAGCGAAGCGGACATGGCGGTCCTCACTCCCCGTCAATCTGACCGCAAATCGGCTCGATCCGCCGTGTTTGCGACTTGTTCTGGCCAAGCTGCCTTGATCTGAAGGGGCCAACCTGGTCCCCGTGTGCCGAAGCTCCACCGCTCACCGCGCGAAATCGCCCGGCCCGCGGTGTTGGCCCACCCGCCGCCGTGAACATTTCCTTTCACGGCCGCGGGCGAACCCGATGATCTAACAATCTAAAGGCGGGCCAGCGGGACCCGCCGCGAAACTCACCGCAGTCCACCGCTGATGTAGAGCGTCTCCCCGGTGATCCACGAGGAATCGTCCGAGGCCAGGAAAACCGCCGCCGTCGCGATATCCGGCGGCTGGCCAATACGGCCCAGCGGCGTCGTCGATTCGATCTGCTTGCGGAAGTCTCCGTGTTGATCGGTGATGCCGGAGGACGTCGTGCCCTCGGTCTCCACCATGCCCGGGTTGATCGAGTTCACGCGGATCTTCCTCGCGCCAAACTCCTTGCCCAGCGAGCGCGTGATCGAGTCCACCGCGCCCTTGGTCGCGCTGTAAACCGAGGCCCCCGGAGGCGCATACGTGCTCACCACCGAGCTGATGTTGATGATGCTGCCACCCTCGGCACCGAAATGTGGCACGGCCTCCTTCGTCACGAGCAGCAGCCCCAGCACGTTCAGGTCGAACTGCTTGTGGAAATGTTCGGGCGTGATCTCCTCAATTGCGCCGAATTCATAGATCCCCGCGTTGTTCACCAGGATGTCGAGCTTGCCATAGGCTTTCACCGCCTCGGCGATGAGTCCCGCGATTTGCTCCGGCTTGGAAACATTCGCTCCCACCGCGATGGCCTTGCCGCCCGCCGCCGTGATCTCGGAAACCACCTTGTCGGCGCCTTCCTTGCTCGATGAATAATTTACGACCACCGACGCCCCTTCCGCGGCCAGGTGTTTCGCGATGGATGCACCGATGCCTTTGGAAGCTCCGGTGACGATGGCGGTCTTGCCCGCCAGTTTGTTCGATGTGCTCATGGAATGATGTTGGTTGATTTCAGGGATTCAGTTTTCAGGGGAGAATGATGTTAGAGATGGAGGATGACCTCCTCGCGCGGGAACCGCACCTTCGGCGCGCCCGCGTATTTGTCTTCCGCGGAGCGGTATCCCAGCGTCGCCACTGCGGCAGATGCCAGTCCTTGCTCTGTCAGGCCGAGGATCTTGTCATACTCCTCGCGGGAGAAACCCTCCATCGGGCAGGCGTCGATTTCCAACAAGGCCGCGCTGGTCAGCAGCGTGCCGAGCGCAATGTAAGTCTGGTTGAAGGCCCAAGCCCGGAGTTCATCCGCGCTCTTGGCCTGGATGATTCCACCCATGATCATCGCCTTCAGCCCTGCAAGTTCCTCCACCGCCACGCCACGGACCTTCGCCGTGTGCGCCAAGTGCGCGTCCACATCCGCCTCGTTCAGGGCCGGCTTCACCGCGAAGACCACCAGCTTGGCCGCGTCCACGATCTGGGACTGTCCGTAGGACACCGGCTGCAGCTTCGCCCGCAGTTCCGGATCGTCGATCACCAGGAACTTCCACGGCTGGACACCCGTGCTGGATGGAGAGAGCCTCAGCGCCTCCTCCAGCGTGTCCCAGTCCTCTGCGGAAATTTTCCGGGACGCGTCGAATTGCTTCGTCGCGTAGCGCCAGTTCAGTTGCTGGATCAGTGTTTCGTTGTGGATCGGTTTGCTCATTTTCTTCAGGGTCTAACGATCTTTAATGTTACTTGAAATGTTACAGAAATGTTCAAATAAAAAGCTCAGCAGGGGGATTGGATGTCGGCGATCAGTTCTGCCAGCGAGATTTGCGCCAGCGTGTCCTCCATGCCCTTCTGCGTGCGCTCCAGTGCCTTCTCCAGCGCCTTCTTGATGTTACAACTCACCGTGCACGGCTTCGTTGCCTCGTATTGGTGGATGGAAAACGCCTTCGGCGCCTCCACGGCCTGATAGATATCCAGCAGCGTGATCTCCGCCGGTTTCCGCGCCAGCCGGCAAAAGCCGTTCTTGCCCTTCGCCGTTTCGATCAGCCCCGCCTTCGAGAGCTTCGCCAGCGTCCGCCGGATGAAGCTCGGGCTGGTATTCACGCTCTTCGCCAGGTCCGCCGACGTCTTCTCCGTCTGGGTGCAGTAACCCAACCCGGCCATCAGGTGCGCGGCGATGGAGAACTGGTTGTTGGCGGCCATGTGATGTGACTTTTAAAGTAACAGTTATGCCCCCGCAAGCGAAATTTTTCGGGAAACCCGCGGAATTTCCGCTTTTCCCCGATTTCCCCCCTCGCTGGATCGCGAAAGCTGGTTCATCCTTCCCCGCTCACTCGGGGAAGAACTGGATCCCTCGCATGGAGCGGACCCCTCACAAGACTGATGCCATGAAAAGCGATTCCACCGCGGAGCAGCCTATCCCTCCGGACGACCCGGGCCGCGTCCTCACCATTGCGGACCCGGACAAAGCAGGGAGCCTGCCCCACGTCGGCGTGGCGGGCGGCACCTACACCGTCATCCTCGGCGGAGCCGATACCGCCGGACGTTATTGCCTCATTGACATGCAGGTCCCTCCCGGAGGCGGGCCTCCTCCCCACCGCCATGACTTCGAGGAAACATTCACCATCCTCGAGGGCGAGATTGAAGCCACCTTCCGAGGTGAAAAGACCACCGTCCGCGCGGGCATGACGCTTCACATCCCCGCGAATGCTCCCCATTCCTTTGTCAATTCCTCGGACAAACCCGCCAGGATGCTCTGCACCTGTGCCCCCGCCGGACAGGAGGAGTTCTTCCTCGCCGTTGGCACACCCGTGGGATCGCGGACCGCAATTCCGCCGAAACCCTCTGAATCCGAAAAAGCGGAAACCGTCCGCAAGGTGGAGTCTCTCCTCCCGAAATACCGGACTGAGATGCTACACGGCTAACTCCTTCGCATTAGCGCCAGGTTCCGCGCTCCCATTGCCTGCCAATCGCGCCGTGGCGATTTTGATGGAATCCCTTTCCCGGCGCTGCTTGGTTCTTTGGTAAATCTCCCGCTACAGTCCTTCCCTGAGTTCCCATGATCGCGACCGCTACCCAGCCCGCCTCCGGCACTTCCGCCGGCTCCACCCTCCAGACCAATGGCATGAGCCTCCAGGAGGTCGTCGGGAAACTCCACGACCTGTTAGGCGATGCTCCCGGCGGACCCACCCGCGAACAGCTCCGGGAAATCTGCGATGTCCTCTACTCCGCCAGCCTCCTCAAGGAAGAGGGCCGCGTCGTCCGCGCCCGCGTCATCATCGCCCCGCCCGATGCCTTCACCAGTTCCGACGGCCCGCCGGATGGCGTGCATGCCATCCCTTTCACCGTCTCCCATGCCCTGACGGCGAATGAGATCAAGCGCCTCAGCCCGGCCGCCAGCTTCTTCCACTCCGTCGTCGCCATCTG